>JAHJIQ010000021.1 GCA_018823285.1 Pseudomonadota bacterium | reverse complement strand
TCCGATATTAAATACATAGGTGTCATCACCATACCACCCTTCCAGATGATCGTTGCCGGTGCCGCCGCTAAGCGTATCATTACCGCTATTGGTTATGATCGTATCATCTCCACTGCCACCACTGACAATATCCACTCCGTTACCGGTGGTGATTACGTCGTTACCGTCTCCTCCGTCTACAGTGTTATTGCCCTGACCGGCGTTGATCGTATCGGCGCCGCCACCGCCGTTTAAAATGTCATTGGCGTCTATCGCGTTGATCGTGTCGTTACCGTCACCGCCGTCGATTACCCCGTCATGGGTGTTATGCCAGTAATTTATGGTGTCATCACCGGCTGTTCCTGTCAGGTTGGTGAACTGGGCAATATCAAGAACTGTTCCATCGGCAAACTCGAAGTTCTCGATCCGGTTCCCGTAATTCTTGAAATCCTCAATCGTGATCTTGTCGGTCAGCTGATCAATGGTTGCAGTCGGGTTATTCGGATCTTTAATCCCGATGACCATGTCGGTAGCTGTCTGGGTTACCAGTAAATCCGATGCGGTGATCCCCACGCCAAACTTCAGGGTATCGTTGCCGCCCCAGTAGCCGTTATGAACGTATGTGTTATAGCCGTGGCCTTTAGTGAATTGTCCATCGTAGATCGTATCGGAACCGTCTCCGATATTAAATACATAGGTGTCGTCTCCGTACCAGCCTTCCAGATGATCGTTGCCGATACCGCCGGTTATAATGTCATTTCCGGAACCGGTGATAATCGTATCGTCTCCTGCGTCACCAGTAACAACATCTTCGCCACTGCCTGTGGTGATCGTGTCGTTACCAGCCCCGCCGGAAACAGAGTCCCCTCCGTTGCCGGAGTTGATCACGTTATCAGCGTCATTACCGGTAATCGTGTTTGCCAATGCGTTGCCGGTACCGTCAATGGCGGCACTGCCGGTCAATACAAGGTTTTCAACATTGTCCGACAGGGTGTGACTCACGGAACTCTGAACTGTGTCAAGACCTTCATTTAAATCCTCAACAACCACATCTCCGGCATCATCAACGATATATGTATCATCGCCCTTACCGCCGGTCATTGTGTCGGCGCCAGTGCCGCCATCCAATAGGTCATTACCGTCACCACCATTTAAAATATCATCACCGGCCTCGCCATAGATCGAATCATTACCATTGTCACCATAAACAGTATCATTACCATTGCCGGTGTATATGGTATCATCTCCATCAATCCCATAAACCAGGTCATCTGCGTCCTGGCTGAAGATAATATTATCCTTGGCTGTTCCCATGATCTCGCCACTACTGACTATAATCCCCAGATCATCCAGCAAAGCAGAGGTTTCGGCAGTAATTCCATCCTGGGTAGCCTCAGCCCAGGTGCGCAGAGTCGGAACACTCTCCTGCCAATACGCTTCGCGCAAATCAGGGCTTATGTTCTGGATAAGTTCGGTCAGATCGGCTATTGCATCGTCTGGATTCAGCGCATAAGCGCTATCAAGCATCTGCTGCACCTGGGTAAAATCGAAACCGATTCCGTTTGCGTCGATGGTCAGATCAATAGCATCAAAATAGAGTTTGAGATGCGTCTGCCTCGACAGACTGTTGTAGATGGTATCGGAGATATCCTCATAGGCATTATTGTATGCCGTCTTCTCGTTTTTAAAGACACTGTCAAGAAACGTGGTCGGCGCCTGGCCGGTTATTGCGTCAATAATCCGGACCCGATACAGCGTTTCCTGATCAAGCATAGGTTGATCATAACCGTCAGCAGCTATATATCCAGGAACGCTTTCACCACGACGAAGTCTAATAACGTTGGTTGAGGTGTTCGAATATGTCCAATTAACAAAATACTGCCAGTCCTGAACAGGGGCTTCAGTGTACTGCGGATCGGTTTTGGCCCATTCCAGCAAAAGACCATCAAGAAGCGCCTTTTTTTCCATTCGTGTTTCTGCAGCCACATAATTTGTGAGAATATCGGCTAAAGCCGGTGACATTGCCGCTGCCTCACGAAGATCACGAAGCCTACCCATGCCCTGGATATCCGGCAAGTTCTGCAATTCAGGTGGGATTTCTATGGAGTCTACATATTCACTGCGGAAGGTATCTTCCATCAGATTTATATCGGCCATACTGCCCGTTGTGCCATCTGTTCGGGTAAATGTGCCGATTTCGCGATAATAACCACCTTCCAGGTTGGTACTGGCACCACTTATATTGACATACCCAGTATCAAGGCTTTCAACTCCGACTGCATCCAGGGTAAAGAGTTCTTCAGCCTGCGACTGCCCATCCTGATTAAGATCACGCCAGACTTTCAGTTCATTAAAGGCTGTATCCTGGGCATCGACCTTGCCATCAAGATTACTATCAAGGTCGGTTAGGGCCGCGAAGCCGTTCTTGGCCGTGCCGCCGTTGGTTAGGGCCGTGGAGTCGCCGAAGAGTTCAGCGCCGGAATCGATTGCGCCGTTATTATTGATATCCCGCACCAAGAGGCCGTCATCGCCCTTGATCCAGCCGCTGGTGGTGCGGATACCATCGCTGTTGCCGTCAAACAACACACCGCTGCCGTTCAGGGCCGAAACCGTCTCCAGGCCGTCACCATCCAGATCCAAGGTCAGCGGGTCATAGTAGACGATCCGGTATGTGCCATCGCCGCCACCGTCGGAATCAGCTTGATCAGATGGCGAAAAGATACCATCAAGACAACCTTCAATGGCATCACTTAAACTTTGAATTGGTCCATCAATAGCATCCGCCAGCATTCCGACGTATTTTTCACCAAATTCAATAAAATTGTCACGAAATTTATCCCCCAATCCTTGCAGAAATCCATCCTGACTTTCAGGAGATAAATAATTATTGGCTATGTTTGGTATAACAGGCCGTCCATTATACCCATCCACTAAATCGTCAGTGGAAAAATAATCACCAAACTTTCCCGGAATATCTCGCCCTTCATTGAAAATATCGTTATTAAACTCAGTACAATTCCTTCCATCACCTGGGTCATTTGGGTTTGATATCGAATCATAATCAAGAGGTGCTCCTTGCTGTGTCTGATGCAACAAATTGTCAATTATTGCCATTTTGGCATCAAATTCAGCTTGGCTAATTTCGATTACAGAAGAGTCAATATGAGGCCTTTTTGGAAGACCAGTAATCGGATCTACATCGAGCATTTCGCTCTCATCGAACAACCCTCCCCAGCCCTCCACAGGCGACTCGTTTGGATTATACCAACTTGGCCGCAAATTGAATCCATATGTTATTGAATTTCCGTCGTTATCAGTTAGCGTAAAATTAGAATGACCTGGTATCCCATCAGTATAAATATGAAATTGTATAGTAGCCATTTACATTCTCCTTTTATTTGATGTTTTAATTGTTTTTTCTATATAATTTTCGTTGTCAATACTATAAATCAACTTTATATTTTCAAATAATTTGTTATAAACATCATTGTTTGTTATAGTTCTTACATTGATATCAAATGTTTTCAATTCTTCGTCATTGCACGAAAGTCCTTCCCATGCATTAATGGCAAATTTCGCCGAGTTTCCTCTTTCTTTTATTTCTTCAATATGTCTATATGATTCAGGATTTTCTAGATATTTACATGGATTTTCTATCGAATCATAAAAGTTCCTTTCTAATTTTTTATCATTCAATAATTTTTCAGGAACATATATAACTGAATCAAAAACATCTCCTAAATAAAATCCAACATACCAATTAATCACAGGAATCCATTTGATAATCCTATAAATATTATTTGCTACCCCCTCTTCATATGCTCTTATTGAAGTAACAGCAAAACATTTTCCAAGTTCAGCGGATGAAACAGAGTTGTCAGGCATTAATGAATACATATCACCATTTTCGTTTATCCTGCAAAAATGCCTTGGAACTCTTGCATCGCTGAATAGCAATTTTAATTCTTTGCTTATAATGGTTTTTGTATTGTTATAATCCTCTGTTTTTAACAAAAGCGCCCGGTTGACAGCGCCTGACACATAATAGGTAATTTTCTCTTTCTCCCTTGACTCATTTGCCATATTTTGCCGTTTGATAAAGTAGGCGAATCCGGCAATGAATGTGATAAGCAGCAGCATAAACCAAAAACGGAAGGACTTAACAAACCGTTTTGGTTTTGTTGAAGGTACTTTGTCATTGTTCGATGCCAATTCTTTCCTCCTTATATTTCGCAGTATTTTCAGCCATCAAGCCATCCCAAATCATTTCATTTCACGTCCGATCCTATTTGTCCCTAATAACCGGTGAAGTATATCCGTCCAAGGCAGTAGTCAAAACAAATGGAGCGTTCCCAGGAGCGAGATTGGAATAAATCAACCGGTGAACGGCAAAGAGGACAAATTTGTACCCCTCACTCCAACCAAACATACAATGCGTTAGAAATAACAACTAGGCAGAGCTGTTGTCAAGGATATTTTGCACTTTTTTCTTGATAGGCATAACACATTGATTTATCACGTTTTTTTTGTCAGGGATAATTATTTTGCTTATAAATTGAAGCTTCCCGCGGCAGATAAGCGATAGACTTCGAGCTGCAAGGAATGGGTTTTGCTTTGCATGTTCAGTGGATATTTTGGCAGATAACCACGTCTTTGTTGTTTAGCGATTCCTGAATGAAAGATGGGGTACCTGGGGACTTCCTCAATGATTGGATACTTTAGCGCCATCTCAGGCGTTGATGTTCACCGGACGCTGATCCCCTCATCCAGGTATTTAATGATCGGATAGATGAAAAACTCGATGACCCTTCTTTTCCCGACATTAATCTCGGCGGTTACACTCATGCCCGGTGAAACCAGGGTTTTCTTGCCATCGATGATCAGGGAGGTATCGAGCATGGTTACATACACCTCATAAATCGGCCCCATCTGCTCGTCATCGATGCTGTCCTTGGCAATGTGCCGGACCGTACCATTTAACGTGCCGTATTTCTGGAAGTTGAAGGTGTCGATCTTGACGGTGACGTCCATGTTCTGGGCAATGAAGCCGATATCCTTGTTTAAAACCTTGGTCTTGATTTCCAGCAGGGTATCGGAGGGCACGATGGAGATGAGTTTTTCCGCCGGGCTCACCACTCCGCCGATGGTGTGGACAAAAAGGTTGCTGACATACCCGGCTGCCGGTGAAGTGAGCTGCTGCCTGGCATTGAAATAGGTGGAGCGGTCGATCTCGGCCTTGAGCTGAACATAGTTTTTGCGGATACTTGAATACTCGGTCAGCAGGCGATTTCGCTCTTCTTCCTTGATATACTCAATTTCCTTGAAGATCTGCTCCTTGCCGGCCAGAAGCTCTTCAAGCCGGTGGTTGGCGGTCTCGACATCGTTGGTATGTTTGAGCACTTCGCTATAGGATGAGTCGTACTCATTATTACTGATCAGATCCTTAATCTTTGTGAGACGGGCATGGCGTCCATCGGCCATCTTCAAGAGAGTTTCACTTTGGCTCTTACTGTTCCTGACCGTTTCCAACTGTTCCTGATTCTGCCGGAGTTCCTGGTTTTTGATCTTGAGCTGGTTGACAAGTTTTTCTTTTGTTGATTGGTAAATATCCATTTGGACCGAAATAACGTCTTCACTAAAGAGTGCAAGGTCCGGGGCGAACGGTTTGTTTTCTATAAGAGAATTGAGGCGTTGCAGCTCGAGATCGAGCTGGTTGAGGTTTTCTTTCATTGACTCAAGTTCCGGCTCGATTCCGGACGGATCGATCTCTATTAATACCTGCCCCTTTTCCACAAAATCACCAGGCTTTACATGAATGGCCCGCAGCACACCGGTGGTCAGCGGTTGCAAAACCTTGACTTCACCCTTGGGAATCACCTTGCCCCTTGAGGTAACCACCACATCAACCTTGCCCAGACACATCCAAAGTATGGCAAAAAAACTGGCGGCAATAATGATCCAGAAAATCGCATGCCCGAGCGGGTTAACCGGCTGCTCCTCGATTTCGACCAACAGGGGCTTAAATTCGTGGCTGTCGTCTTTTGAATTTCTCATTTCAGGTATTCTGCTGGCTGTGGAGATGATAGTAATAATTTTTCTTTTGCAGCAAGGTATCATGATTGCCCATTTCAATAATCCTGCCCTTGTCCATGGCCATGATCATATCGCAATCCTTGATCGTTGAAAGCCTGTGGGCGATAAAGATTGTGGTTCTGCCTTTTTTGATGCCGGCAAGATTGTTCCTGATAATTTTTTCGGATTCATAATCGAGGGCGGAGGTGGCCTCGTCAAAGATCAAGATCCGGGGTGAGGTGATCAGCGCCCTGGCGATAGCAATTCTTTGCTTTTGCCCGCCGGACAGAGTGGACCCCCTCTCGCCGACCGGAGTGTCGTACCCTTCCGGCAATTGAGTGATAAACTCGTGGGCGCCTGCCATTTGCGAGACGTGGATAATCAGTTCCATTGGCGCATCCGGTTTGGGCTGGGCGATGTTGTCCCTGATGGTGCCGCTGAACAGGTAATTCTCCTGCAACACCACCCCGATATTAAACCGCAGCCACAACGGATCAAGATGCCTGATATCGATGCCATCGACAAAGATTGTGCCCTGATTGGAAATATAGAGCCTCTGGATGAGCTTGGTTATGGTGCTCTTGCCACTGCCGCTGCGACCAACAATCCCGAGGCTGGTGCCGGGAGGAACGGTGATTGAAACATCATCGACCACGTTTGGTCCGTTGGGGCTGTATTTAAACCCTAGATTTTCAAGTTTAATGTGGCCTTTCAGCTGCGGCAAGGTGATAGCTTTTTCCGAAGAAACCTCAACCGGGTGGTTTAAAATATCGCCAAGGCGATCTACGGACAACAGGGCCTGCTGGAACTCATTCCACAGGGTGACCAGCCGCAATACCGGGCCGGAAAACTGCCCGGCGATCATCTGAAAAGCGATCAACTGCCCTACGGTGAGTTCGTTATTAATGACCGCCTTAACCCCCAGATACAGAATGCAGATGGTCATCAGACGCCGGAGAGAGTTTGATAGCGCACCGGAGATATTGCCCATATTGGCAAGTTTGAAACTGGCTTGCACATATCTGCCCAGATGGTCTTCCCATTTCTTCTGCATGCTGCCTTCGACGGACAGCGATTTTACCGTCTGAATACCGGTGACCGACTCAATGAGGTACGAGTTGGATGAGGCCGCCATCTGAAATTTTTGCTCCAACCTCCGGCGAAGTTCCGGAGTGATGGTCAGATAGAGAATGGCAATGATCGAGACAAACCCCAGAACAATGAAGGTGAGTTTGGCGCTGTAGAGAAACATTACCCCGATAAATATGGTGGAAAAGAAAAGATCGATAATGACCGAGACCGCCTTATTGGTGATAAACTCCCTAATGGTATCAAGCTCTCTAACCCGGGCGGCAATGTTGCCGACCTGCCGGTTTTCGAAGTACGCAAAGGGCAAAGACAATAAATGTCGGAAGAGCTTGGCGCCAAGTTTAGCGTCGAGCTTGTTGGCGGTATGGATGAAGATATAATTTCTGGAAACATTGAGCAGAAACTCAAAGACGATAATGGCAAAAAAGGCAATACCGAGCACGTCCAGGGTGGTCATGCTTCGATGGACAATAACCTTATCGAGAATGACCTGGGTAAAAAGCGGGGTGATCAGCCCGAATAACTGCACGACAAAGGAGCCCAGGAGGATTTCGCCGATAATATGTTTGAATTTGATTATCTCATTAAAAAACCACCTGAATCCGAAGGCCACCTGGGAGGAGATGAGCTTATGCTTGAAAATGATCATTTTGCCGGAAAAAAGGTCGGCACTGTCGACAAGATCAATCTCGGAGGTTTGCTTATCGCCGGGTTTAAAGATCAGGGCTTTGCCAGCTTCTTTATTAACCTTAAGCAGGACTGCATAGCTGTTATCATTACAGATAATAACGGCAGGAAGGGGATATTTATCCGCGACTTCGATAGGGGAAAGATTTTTTACTTTTGCTTTGAAACCAAGGTTTTTGGCTATTCTTAATATTTCATCGGAACTGACCTCATCACTCTCTATGCCGTACTCACGCACAACCGAACGGATATCAACGTCGATCTGATTAATGCGGGAGACTATTTCAAAGCAGACCAGACCGGAATTTATCTTGTCGTCGGAACCTGTCTTTTCAGTTGCTGATGTCATTATAAAATTGTAGCTCCAGGCTCTTTGCAGCCATGTCAATTTTATTTAGTTCGATTTTGGTTTTGCTTTCCAGAAGTTCAATATGCCGATCAAGGTAGGAAACTCGTTCAATTGCTTTTTCGTTGGCCAACCTTTTTGACATTTCAATCCTTTCCTCGGCCTTCTCTAAATATGATTGCCATTCATCTTTTGAGGATTCCAGGATGCTTAGCTCATTGACAATACTATCGATTCTGGCCACCAACTCTGCCTTTTTCCTGTCCCGCAACACCTGCAACCTTTCAAGCTCGGTCTTCAATCGCCCTCTTTTGTTGACGGAGCTGAAGCCTTCAAATATTTTAAAGTTAACGGTCACCCCTACAGATGCATTCGTCCGGGACATGTCATTGAATGACTCGGTAAATTCATTCTCATCCCGCCCATATAACCGGTAGGAAGAATAGAGGTTAAAACTTGGCAACATCTCGCGAGTTGCAGCGCTTAACTCTTTTGCTTTCTTGTCAATCTCCAGGTCATACACTACAAGATCCGGAAAACTGTCTACTGACGGGGTTATAGTTACTGCCATATATTTTAAATCCGCAAAGGTGGTATTTTCCGCCCCATATTTTTCACCGACATAAAACCCAATATTCACCAGTACGGATTCAATCTCTCTTCGCGTGTCGGTGATTGTGTTATACAGTTCGGCCAGCTCCACAGCCGCGTCAGTGACTTCAAGTTGCCCGACCCTGCCTGCTTCCTGCAACCGCTTATTGAGGTAATACTTCTCCTGCAGAAACTGGATAATTTTGTTCTGGTGCTGCAAATTCACATAATTTTTCAACCCTCTTGCATAAATATCTAGAAGCTTGAATTTGAGATCATTGCTGGATTTCTGTAAGTTTGACTCTGAGATACGAGTGTCATCTTCCGAAATCCCAACTTTCTTTCCCCTGGCGCCAAAATCGTAAAGGTTATAGTTCAAATTCACGGATAATGAGTGCTGATAGGTTGAGTCACTGCCGGTGATAACCGTATCCCCGACATATGCTGTTTGTTGGGATTCCTTATCGAGATCGTGCAGATATTCATTGCCGAACCGCATATAAATTGTGGGGAAGTAGAGCGCTTTTGTTTCTTTCAGTTTTATATCGCTAATAGATTTTTCGAGCGCAGCAACTTTTAGATCATGGGAGTGGATTATTGCTTTTTGCAGCAACGAATCAAAATCCAGTTCAACCGCCAGAGCAGAACCGCCGAAAACAACAGCACAAAAACAGGTATAAACGAGGAGAGAAAAATACTTTCCTGTCCGCATCATTACGATGTGAAAAAAACTATAATTATTGATCATTGAACCATATTGCGATTTTCTAATTCCATGCTTGAGATCTTGAGTCAGGTCGATAAAGGAAATTTTGAGACTGTCTTTCCACCCTAAAACCACCATGCCTAACAAGGTAGACACTATTAAGAACATAAGCCGAAAATGTCAATCAATTTGTCAGAGGCCTATTCCCTTTAAGAAAATAATCGTTAGAATAAATACTGATTCGAATAGCTTCATGTAACCCTTGAATTCTTGGGAAACCAAGGCGGACACATGGTCGCTGTCAGGTGAAAACAAAAAGGCCGGTAACCCAAAAAAGGATACCGGCCTGAAAAACTTGGGCTGCTTTTTATTTATTACGACTTTTTCATCTTGGGCGCTTCCGGGACGTTGTCGCCGTGGCACTCCATGCAGTTGAACTGGCCGGTGATCCCGTTTTCCTTGGCGCAGGAGAAATCGCTCTTGGAATCATACTCGCCGGCTTTCCATTCATTCAGAAATTCCACCAGCCGGTAGGCGGTGCTGGCGGCAACCCGGGCGCAGCGGTCTTTTCTTTCCGGGCTTCCCAGGGCGTTGTCGGTCGCTTTCATCCACTTGCCGACGGAGATATGGCAGAGCGGAGATTCACTGGTCGTGACCGGGACCTCCTTGTCCAACCGGGCCTTTACCGGCTTGAAGGTAGGCAGAGGGGTTGACGAGTACCAGTCCATGATATCACCGGAGATGTGATGGGCCGCAGGTGAACCGGCAATCCGCGGGCCGATGATCAGATTCGCCACGATATTGGCACCGGCAGGAGATCCGCAGATGGTCCCCCAGCCGACCTGTCCGCCCTCAAGGAAAACAAAGGCGTCGTTCGGGAATGATTTATAGGGTTCACCTACTTTCTCGGCAAGCTGCTGAAAGACGCTGTTGATCACCGCGGCCCCGCAGAAAACCCGGTACCATTCGTTGTAGGCGATCTCGGCGGTTTTGGCCGGATCAAGTTTTTCATAGGGCCAGGGCCAGCTTTTGGCTTCGCCGCTCTTCGCTTCGGCCAGATTCAGCATTCCGCCGAAATGGGCGATGGCGGCCCCTGCTGCAACCGCACCGGTTCCTGCCAGAATTCGCCGTCTGATCTGACCCTTGCTGTCCAGAACATCTTCCTGTTTCAATTGTTTCTCGGTCTCGCTCATTTTTTCCTCACATTTTCTGCCGCATTTTGCGTTTACCCCCAATAACCGCACCCGGTACGATCTGGAGAATCTATGGAACAATGTGATACAAGCTAACACCGTGTTACCAGCTTGCAAATGTGGCAAATTGTCGCACCTGAAATCCGCAGGAAGCTGCATGAACAAAATACTATCTGAGCATGGAATTCCAATCGATCCGACGAAAAGTAGCATGGAGAAGGTGATCGTCATCAACACGATTCACAACGAGATCGGTGAAAACTTCTTGGGCTGCCGGAATAACAAGATCGGCTGGACAAATGGCATCCCTGTCCCCGATATAAAGATGGGTCGGAACAGAAGTTGATCCTGACCGGAAGCGATCAAATTCAGGGAAATTAAGGGCTGGCGCCAGCAGAACAACTCTTGCCACCTCCGATCCATATTCGATGGCATAAACAGACGCCATCAACCCCCCGAAACTTGAGCCGACCAGCACCAGATTGGCCCTGCCCGCCAGAAAGCATTTGAGTTGCACCATCCGTTCTTCGAACGATCCAATAAAATCGCAGATCAGCATGCCCGGAAACCTTTCCTTGAACCATGTCCCTTTTGTGCCCCGGCTGCTGCTTTCCAGTCCGTGAATAAAGACCGGGGTCATTTCTGCGATTTCCCGTCGGGGGTGATCCCGAGTTTCTTTCGCCAGAAACTCCCGTAAAGCGCGCCCAACGGATTGTTGGCGAGAACCCGGTCTTTGACCGCAAGAACGGTCACCGGAGCATCGGAATATTTCTGAAAGAGGATATCATGCCCGATACACAACCCCAGCTGGATGTTGAGGTCGGTCCCCGCCCGGTTCATGATCCCGGCCTGACCGATGGGATTGCAGGCGACTTCGAGCCCCTCTTCCTTCATCCTGATCATCCCGTATTGATCTTTATCGATCCCGGCAATCTTGCAGATTGCGGACTCAACTTTGAATGATTTTTTCAGGTACGCAGCTACCAGCGCCGCCTCTTCCCTGAGACTCACACAGAAAGCGAGACCAAGCTTTTCATAGCCGGCCTCTTTGGCAAACATGGCAATCTCTTCCAGCCTGCACAATGAATTCCCATGGATCTTCCGCAACAGGTCGCTGACATTCTGAAAATCGCGGTTTTCCTCACCCTCGTACCCGGAAAGATCAAGTTTTCCTCCGGTACAATCGAACCCCTGGGAATTGCATCTGTTCCGTGGTTTCTGTCGACATTGTGCACAATCCATTTTTCAAATTCCCTTCAATTACTTTCTGGAAAAAATTATCCCGGAAAAGTTACTGTGATTCCCATCGGCTTCACCGTAAAGGTGGAATAAAAAGCACCAACCCGGGGATGAACGCTGAAAAACGAAGTAAGGAAAACTCCGGTTCCCGCCGGGAGAAGCTTGACTTGAATCATTTCTGAAAAAAACAATCCGCGATAAAGTGGAATCATTAATAAATCAGGGAGGACACCAAGATGCAACTGGTCAATGACCTTGGCAACAGAAATATCAAGGACGCCATCGAAGAATACCCGGAGATCGGCTCAATCCTCGGCAGATATGAGATCGGCTGCATCAAATGCAGTGTGGGAACCTGTCAGCTCAAGGATGTCGTTTCCGTTCATTTCCTCGGTGAGGAGATTGAAAAGAGGATCGAAGAAGAGATAAATATTTATCTGCAGGGCCTGTAATAAAGCTGAGTTGAGCAGCTTGCCTGCTCGTGCGAAACTTATACCCGAAGGGTGCAAACGCCTCTTCTTCTTTTAATTCCACCCCCTCCTAAGGTTAGTCCCTAACCATTTTTCTGCATTCAGATCCCCTCTTATTTCATCGTTGAAGACATTGTATCTCCTGCAATCATCCTTACCTTTTTAGTAAAGGATACTAACAAGATTACCCCATACAAATGGAGGTTCATCATGGCAAGCAGAGAATATTGTTCGAACATCGCTGAGGAGCTTGAAGTGTGGAGCAACAAACTCCATGACCTTTCAGGAAAGATTGACAGAATCCCGTCAATCCAGAAGTATCACCTGCTACCCCAGATAGAGGATTTGCACATCATCATGACCGAGCTGGATGACCGGCTCTGTGAATTGGTGACCACCTGTCCTGCTGTCGAAGGGTATTCAACAAAGGAGCGTGTCGGCCGGAGAGACCTTAACCTGAACAGCAGGGAGTCCTTTGACTATGACTTCGGTGGCTGAGCGGAGTAGCTTCTGCTTGAAACCTGCTGATTTCACCCTGCAGGGACTCACTTCAGTACCCCCTTGAGGGGCATAAGTCTCGATATCTCGCAGGCGTTGCTTAACGGCACGAGGAGACAAGCTCCACAACTCAGCTTTAACCGATTCAGGCCGCAGGAAATTTGCGGCCTGAATCACCCCTTGGACTGAAAACAAATTGCATGAATGAAGGGCATGGTGATGAATATGAAAAATGAAAGAAACAGAATATGCCCTACCTGTCAGGGCAAAAAATATCTCGAAGGAAACTGCGAATGCAACATGGAATGGCGTGGCAATCAGAAAGGTGATGACTGGGAGGATTGCCGGTGCACTCCGAAACTGGAATGCAGCGCCTGCTCAGGCACCGGATATCTGAAAACGGGTCCCACCCGGTAAGATCGAGGCCCCGGGAAATCCGGATGTATGGAGCGAACGTCGATCGTCCTCGATCCGTGGGATGGGTTTGCCTTTTCGAAAAGCATTTATTATGGAATTAACTTTTCTTCCAAGGTATTGTTCTATAAACTAAATGACACCACTGATCATTCAAACGGATACGTCAGCTTTTCTCTAACCGGATTATGAAAAACAGCCAGAATAAAGAGAATGAAAAAGTCGATTTCACCCTTGAGGAATCGGCCGAACAGCTCTACCGCCAGTTCGCCGGCATCGACGACACTGTCAGGATAAAAGAAAACAGCTCTTCCCAGTCGGCCCTGATGCGACTCTTAAATCAGCAGGAGAAACTGCTCGACTATTATCGCCTTCTTCTGTCAGAAACAACCTGCCTGTTTGCCGGCATTCTTGAAAACAGCCACTTTGCCGCTTTGGCCCAGGAGAATGAAAAGAAGATCAAAGTCTTTCTCTCCTCTCTGAAAAAGATCGCCCAGTTCCCTGAGTTCGACGGCAGGATCTTCTGCCGTCTGCGCGGGCAGCAATGTGCGTCAAAGGATATCGGTTCCGAGATCTACGATTACGAGCTGTCCTTCGGCAACCTGCTGGTCGATCACCATGTGGCGCAGATCGTCGCCCGGAGAGACAAAGGACACGGCAAGGTCCTGCATGCCAAACTGCTTGAAGCATTCAAGTCATTAAGCGCCATGCACATTTTCAACTTCTCTCTGGATGTCGGCAAGTGTAAGGAAACGGAACTCAAGGAGGTCGAATCAGCACTTAGAAGTTTAATCCGTTATTATTCCGGCCAGAACACCCAGGACTCCTTTATTGTCCACGATGAATATGACCGGCCAAGCATCAATCTCACCCTTCTCGCCGCCGGCAGCAACGTAAAACCTGCCGCCCTGCAGAATCTGGTCAACAAGATCAGACCGATGATTCTTGGCTCAAAGCCGGACAAGGGCCTTGACTGCTTCACCACCGTTTATGATGCCATTCTCGCCTCCATGGTCAATCGTGGAGAAATCGAAAAAATGGTGATTGAGGTAAACAATGCCCAATGGCTGATGCAGAACCTCCATAAAGATCCGGAAAGGGCGGTTGAGGCGGTGAGAGCTTCCAGACTGGTTCTGGCAAAATACGGCAACAACCCCAGAATGGCCTCCGAGATCATCTCCAGTATCAACAGTGAAGGCTACAAAGACATCAAACCCGATGTCATGGGCAAGCGGTTGACCAGGGCAACCGACTTTCTCCAGCTTGCCGAAGAACACATCAACCGTGAATCACTCCACAGTGAAGCATTGAGGAACATTGAAGAAGGACTCGACCACCTTCCCGATGAGATGTATGACTCCCTTTCCGTCGACGGAAAGGAGTTCTCTACGGTGAACGACTCTGGTCACAAAACCGGGTGGTCGCTGCATGAAAAGATATTAAGCCTGCTCAGTTTCTTCACCCGCAGGTCGGCGATCAAGAAAAAAGTCCTGGATCTCGCCCACCGCAAGGTTGAATTTGATGATGAGGATTATGAAGTCATTGCCAGGAATTTCTCCATCACTCGCAAGGAAGCGGAAAAACTGGTTGTTCTCCTCGGCGACTGCTTTGACGACCAGGGAAATTTCCGCAGAAAGTTCTTTGAGAATAATATCCCGCAGTTTCTCCAATACGGGATCAAGGTTTTCGGTATCCTCTGGCATTACCTGAAAGAGCTTTCCAAACGAAATTCACGGGTTACTTTCCTGAATGCCATCAGACCCCTGGTCGTCGAACTCGGTAATCCCCGGGAAGCCCTCAGAATCCTGCTTGCCGATATTTTTGACCGGTCGGCGGTCATTAGGTTTTCCGACCGGAACGGACTGGTGCTCGGCACCGTCCTCCTTCGTTTCGGCCAGTGGACTGAACTCAGCCACATTGAACTGACCCCTGAGGACGTTCTCGACTCCAAAGACGGGTTGAACCGGGAAATGGTCGATGAAGCCCTTAATTTTCTTGAGAAGAACCACGACAACCTGATCCAGAAGTTCAGACGAATCACCATGCTGCTGCTGAAACTCTCCGCCCAGAAAGAACTCGATGACGATATGATGAGACCCAGGTTTCTCCTCTATCTGATCCGCGAACTGGTGATCTTTCTCTCCCTGGTCGGCGGCGATTCCGCCAAGTCGATCATTCATGGAGTGGTCGAGGAATTCGGCAACCCGAACTCGTCTTACTACAAAGAAATGAGCAACAAAGAGAATCTCCGCCACTCGCTCCAACTCCTCCAAGTGGCGGCCCGGGGGCTCCGAAGGTTCAACGATCCCCAGATTCTGACTATTCTTGACGACGTTGTCAGACAGGAAGCAGCCTTTATCGACCTTTACGACGAACCGGATCCTCTCAACCATGTGCAGCGGGTGATGGAGCGAATTCAACAGCCGGACTAAACCGGCCTTGCCGGCAATTCAGGGTTTATTGGAGACATCTATGCTGAAAACTCTTACCCTCACCTTTTCCGGAATCATTTTCTTCCTGTTTTTTTCATTCCCGCATGCCAGCCGGGCCGAAGTTGACAGCCCGATCAAATGGAGTGAAAAAGAACTCAAGATACTGAAATCTCTCCAGTTGAAAAACCTCCCCCCTCTGCCCAAAGACCCCTCAAACAAATATTCCGACAATCCCAAAGCCGCCATCCTGGGAGAGAGAATTTTCTACGACACCAGGTTCAGCGCCAACCAGAAAGTGGCCTGCAGTAACTGCCACCTGCCCACTTACAGCTTCACCGACAATCTGCCGCTGGCCAGAGGGATGGCGACCACCGCCCGACGAAGCATGCCGTTCATCGGACTGGCCTACAGCCGGTATTTCTTCTGGGACGGACGCAAGGACAGCCTCTGGTCACAGGCTCTGGGGCCTCCGGAAAGCGCGGTCGAGCACGGCATTTCCAGAACCACCTGCGCGACCCTGATCTACAACTACTACCGCCCGGAGTATGAGGAAATATTCGGCGCGATGCCGGAGATCAACAGTAAAACCTGCCCGACCAAAGCCATCCCCAACCCCGACGATAAGGAAGGGTATGCCGCCTGGCTGGCAATGTCGGAAAAAAACCGGAAGGCGGTCAACCGGATTTTTGCTAATATGGGCAAGGCGATTGCCGCTTTTGTCGCCCGGATCGTCCCTGCTCCGGCCCGGTTTGACCATTATGTGGAGGCAGTACTCAAAAATGATCCGGACGGGATGAATGTTCTCAGCCCCGACGAGCAGCTGGGGCTGAAGCTTTTTATCGACGATGAAAGGGTGAAATGCATCAACTGTCACCGCGGTCCGTTATTCACCAACGGGGTATTCCATAATATCGGGGTCTCTGAGCAGAGCAAGGGCGAGTATGACCGCGGTCGCGCCGAAGGCATCAAACTGATGCAGGAAGATGTATTCAACTGCAAGGGGGAATACAGCGATGCGAACCCCAAAGAGTGCCGATCATTAAATCTGGTCCCGCTGGAAATCAAGGAAACTGGGGAGATTATGGAAGGGGCATTTAAAACACCCAGCCTGCGAAACAGTTCAGCCCACCCGCCCTATATGCATGACGGCAGCTCAAAGACCATGATGGACGTGATGATCTTCTACAAGGATCACTCACCCCAGCTGAAAGACCAGGAGCTGACCATGGATGAACTCCGCCGGCTCGTTGCCTTTATGGAAACCCTGAACGCTCCGCTGCGGATTCTTCCTTTTGACAGATGATCTCCCTCGTCGATAAAGGATCAAAAGCTCGGAGAATCGGGCAAAGGTGCTGATTCGATAAAACTCTGGACTATTTACGAAGGAGAGTAATCTTCAACATTTCTCCGGGCTGCCAGAGCCGCATTCTCGGCCCCCAGGTCCCGGTGCCGCGGCAGACAATCAGAACCATCTCACCAATTTTATATGCCCCGGCGATTCTCGGGAAAACCCGCTTTACAAGATATCCGAAAGGCCAGATCTGCCCACCATGGGTGTGCCCGGAAAGCATCAACCCGACACCATTTGCCGCGGCACTCTCCACCTGCCAGGGTTTATGGGACATCAGGATCAAAGCGCCCTCAGGGACATCCTGCAGGGTCTTTTCGATAACAGTCGAAGAGGTGTCGGGACGACGGTCGGATCTTTTCCCTTCCACTCCTGCCAGGGTCAATCCCGGCGCAATTTCCGTGAAAGAGTTTCTGAGAACCGTTACCCCGGATTCATCCGTCAGCGCCCTGATCACCGCCTCACCACCATAAAATTCATGATTGCCGAGGACGCCCCAGACTCCAAGAGGGGCCGATAGTTCACGCATTGCGGCAAGAATCCCGGGCTCTGGCCGATCATGCCCTTCGTAGATATCGCCGACCAGAAGGATGATGTCAGGTTTTTCGGCCATAACCTGAGCCACCCGGTTGGAAAGCCAGCCGGCCCCAATCTGGTTGCCAAGGTGCATATCGGAAAGGACTACCATCACCGCGCCGTCAAGTCTTTCCGGCAGCCCGGACAATCTGACATCATGCTCACTCACCAACGGAGCTCTCAAACCCTGAACGAGAGCGATCAAAGTCAGGAGAAACCCCAGCATTAAAGCACAACTTCGCAGAACAGGGAGCTGTTTTTTGAAACCAAGTCCGAACAGAGTGATCAGGTCGATAACCAGAAATGAAACGGTAATCAGGAAAAGAGCCGCCATCCAGACCATGCCGGCAAACTCCAGCACCGAGGCAGCTGACGAGTGCCCGCCATGGCCATAAACCCGGCCAAGGAAAAAAATCGACCAGAGAACAAATGCGCCTGCACCGATGAGTTTAAGCGGGAACCGCCTCCTGACCCCCGGTATGGAACATAACCGCCTGAAAGCGTAGAGATGAAAGGCAGAAATGATGGAAACCAGAATAATTCCAAACATTTAAGGAGAATATAACATAACAGGTGAAGAGTAAATTACATTCTGGAGAAAGCAAGGAGGGAGGAAGCGGAATCATCGCATCCCCAATAAGTTTCTCCTCACGGCGGCATCAGGGAGACAAAAGAAGAAACGGCGGGCTAATACCTGAATCCGTGACGGCTGAGTGCAATCTGCCGCCTCAAGTGACTGTAATTACCTACAAAGCTATTGCTCGGGGGCGGGAACAGATATTCACCCGCCGCCCTGCGGGGCGTCCGAGAACGGCACAGATGCAAGGCGACGACGATGTTGATAATACATATGTTATATCAACGAGTTTTCAACGCAGCAGATGTGCCGTTCTCGAACGCTCACGGATTCAGGTAGTAGAGAAAAAGAAGATGGGAGAGGTTGTTTCCTGTCCCCGACCAACAGTGCTACTTTCTGTAACAGCACTTCTTGTATTTTTTACCGCTGCCGCAGGTGCAGGGCTGATTGCGTCCTATCTTCTCCGAGCGGGCCTGGGGCGGCTTGACGAATTCTCCATCCACATAAAACCATTCGCCATCCTCCTTGACAAAATTGCTCCGCTCATGCTGGCCAAGTGCGTTCCCGTTATAGCTGTATCTGGCGATGAATTCGACAACACCATCATCGTCACTCTCAAGGCCTTTTTCAGTCTCGACAATTTCAAGGCCGGTCCACTCTATCTTCACCTCATCTTCAAAATCTTCACTCGCTGGGCGGGTGGAACTGTGACAGGTCCGGATCACGTACCCGTAATCATCTTTCGTATAGGCGGTATATCGCGAACGCATCAGGGCTTCTGCGGTCGGAGCGGCACTCAAACCCTGAAGATAGGGTTCGCAGCACACAGCATATTCATTCCCGGAACTGCACGGACATAGAGTCATTGTTTTTCCTGTTCAGTTTGTTGGTTTTAAAAAATTGTCGCCATTCCCGGTAAAGATCAGATTCTTACCCTTCAGAGAAATTCCTGGAGAACCCTTGCATGATCTGTCGCCCCGAAATGCAACAATAGAATCTCCTGATACAACCGCCGATTCAGCCACCGGCAAGCTTGACCTTATAGCCCTCTTTTCCAAGTTCTGCAATCAATAGCTGCCGGTGATCTCCCTGAATTTCAATCACACCGTTCTTGACCGCCCCGCCTGACCCGCACTTTTTCTTCAGGGTACCTGCCAGCCGCTTCAACCCGGTATGATCAAGCTCGAGACCGGTGATCAGGGTCACGCCGCTCCCTTTGCGGCCTTTAGTTTCACGACTCACCCTGACAATTCCGTCACCTCTCTGTATTCTCTGACCAGTCCTACACCGGCAGTCAACGTGAGGCTGATTACACCCGGAACAGAGATGCGACTGATCAGTCGAATAAACCAAATGATTTTTCAGCTTCTTATAGTATTTCATGATGGTAGCCAGATTGAAATCAGAAGAAATCAGGGAAAGATTTCCGGAGAACAAAAATCTGACCCTTGATCCAATCACCCCTGTCTTTACGGATATCTGTTTCGAGACATTCTCTCACTTCCAGGCCGGATTCACAGCAGATCTTCTCCACAAAATCCCTGCTGTGCGCATAACGACCGGACTGTTGGAGACAACATCCACCGTCACCGGCAGGTTTTTCGACAGAAAAGGCAAACAATCCCTTGTCATCAAGCCTTTTGCCGATATGATGAAAGAGAGGACCTAAAGCCCCGATATAATTGAGAACATCCGCCGCAATGATCAGGTTATAGCGCTCTTCAGTCGCCGCAAGAAAATCGATGAGATCAGAACAGTGAAGTGTATCATAGTGCCCTTTCCCCTCTGCCTTAGCCAGCATTTTCGACGAGATATCAACCCCGGACAACCTGTGACAAAGCCCACGAAAAGTCTCGCCGGCAAGCCCGGTCCCACAACCCAGATCAAGAACCGATTCGAAACGGCATTTCTCTCCGGCATGGCACATAACTGTTTTCATCAATGATAACGGAGTGTTATACTCAAGTTCGTTAACGAGCGAGTCGTCAAATCCATCGGCATAACTATCAAAAAGGTCCCTGACATAGTTTTCAGGCATTGATGTCCTGTTTGAACCAATCAGAGCAGCCAGCATATGATCGGCGATCTCGGTCTGATATCCAAATTCAATCGCCTTGCTGTAACACTCTATGGCCTCGTCAACATTGCCGATGGTATGGAGGATAACAGCAAGGTTCGTGTATGCGGCACCATAATCTGGTTTTAATTTGACCGCCTCCCTGAAACAACTCTCTGCCCTGTCATAATTCTTCAGCTGCTTCCAGAGTTGACCGAGGGAATTATGGAGATCACCATCATCAGGAGAAAGTTCGATGGCATAAGAATAGAGCTTCACAGCTTCAATCAGATTCCCTTTCCGGGTATGGGACAACGCCAGATTATAACAGGTGTCGATATCGTCGGGGGCAAGCACCTGAGCCCTTTCATAAAACCCTATCGACTCATCATAGTTGCCGTTTTCATAGCTGATGGCACCAAGATTATAGAAAGCGGGCGCATAGGTATCATCCAGTGCCACCGTTTTCAGATAGCATTTCCTGGCCTGGTGCGACTCATTCCTGTGCTGGTGGACAATCCCGAGATTGTAATACGCATCAGCATGATCAGGTTCGGAATCTATCGCCTTCAGATAGGTGTCTGCGGCAGCATCGAGGGCCCCCTGATCCCGATAAGCGCCAGCCAGATAAAAAAGCACCTGGTAATTGTCCGGGTCATGCTGCAAAACCCGGTTGTAATGTTCGATCGCTTCTTCCACATACCCGTTACTATGACAGATAGTAGCAAGATTGAAATTCACCTGGATATTCTCCGGAACACACTCAAGGACGGTGCGATAGATGTTTTCTGCCCGTCTGGTCTTTCCATTTCCATGAAATTCAACAGCTACTTCAATGAGTTCTTCGATTGTCTTGTGGTACAGGGCCGGGTCTTTTCCCGATACACCCTTCACCTGTTCCCGGTGAGTATCTTTTTCCATTGTTCTGTATGTTTGATATTCAAAAATGATACAGCCGAATGACAAGCCATCGGCCCTGCGACAATGGACAGTGTATTTACCAGAGCAGAAATATCGAATCAAGGCAAGCAGACATTTTTTTCCAAAAATAACCGGAAGAAAATTTAAAAATTGGCCGCAGAAAAGCCCTGCCATCCATTGATTGTCTGATAAGGTGAACTGGCGGACAGCAGGGCCCAAAGGAGGGAAGAATGTTTTCCCTGTTTCAGAAACTAAGCACTGGCTAGCAGGATGGCAAATAAAAGAGGTCCGGTCACCGCCCCCCTTTTCGATCTTCATGAGGCAACCGGACCTCAGGGAATGAAACCTGCCGCTAAATAACCACAGCAGGGTAATGCTGAACCCCAGGTTCTGCTGTTCAATATAACTACCACATTGTGGTTGTCAATACATACCGAGAATATTCCAACGGACAGATTGGTTTTTGGATTAAAAAGAATAGCGATTGAGAAAAGAGTAGCGAAGGAATGCGGGGTGGTAAAAAAGACAAAAAAAAGCCCTGTTGCCAGTTAGATCAATTCTTATATCCTATCTTCTTCCCCCAAAGAAACCAGGCAACAGGGCAATATAAAATCGAAAGGAAGATCTAAAATAACGTCACAAGATAAAAACGTCAACAGAGTATTTGTCTGCCAAAGTCTCTTGCCGGACAAGAATCAACATAAAAAATGATATTTCAACCACATACACAACATTAAAGAAATATAACCCGCGAACGTCCAATTTTTCCACACCCACAGGAAACGTTGAATACAGCGAAGGAGCACCACCCTTAAGTTTTGAGACTAGAGGCAAAAAAAAATGGGACCAACCGTTCCCGGTTAATCCCATGGTATAAAATGGCGGGGCCGACGAGACTCGAACTCGCGACCTCCGGCGTGACAGGCCGTATTAATGCGTATTCCACCCTACTTTACAGCCATTTAGAGCCGTTAAAAGCCGTCAATTTGAATTGAAAGCCGTCAAAAAAGCCGTCAGAATCAAAATCAAATCGCAAAAAGAAAGTGTGTGTGAATAACACCCTCTGACAGGGTTGTACAGCTGTACCAGAAAGTGTTCAGCAATTCACACGCATAGCGAATTTTGTTCGCAATTTCAACGAGTCCAGCGAAACACTCTGAAACACCCATCTTGAGACTGCTCAAAACAGGTGTATTTTTTGACTGTATTTGGGGCAAAAAGGGCGAAAAAAACCTCCATAGAACCTCCCCGGCAAGACGAACAAGGAGGAAAGGCAGTGATGGTGAGTGATTGGGGGTGTTTGTGGCCATTAATAATGGGTTTAGTGTCGAGCAAACCACGTCAATTGCTCCATTAACAATAACCAATATCATTAATGCTAAAAATAATAACGCTCATACATTGACTTATAGATAAACAATGCCTAACTTCTCCCGAATCGGGTGCCATAAAGGCACTACAGGCAGTATGTATCAAGAAGGGGGAGATACACTTGGTAGTGTCAGACGAACATAACAAAAGCCATCAGGAAATCCTAATGGCTTGGGTTGATGTACTTTCTAACCAGTTGGGTACATCATTTGGCCGAAAAATCTCATCAGCCAGGTATAAAATGAATTCGCACTCATTTTTGTACATGATGTGGTTTTTCAGGTCAAGACCTTTATTATCGGCTGGTCTGGGGGTGACCAATGTAGAGGACTAAAAAAATTAAGTTAAATCAATAATCAGCATCCCTTCTGGCGTGGGATAAGCAGTACAAACTTTTCTCTGGAGGAAAGAGAAATGGTTAAGAAGTCTTCTGTATCAACAACGAAAATCGGGAGGGACGCCAGAAATGGTAAATTCATCCCTGTAAAAGAAGCTCAACGTCGGAAAAGTACCGCCATCGTTGAAACCATTAAACGTAAGAAATAATTTAGGGGGAAGAATAATGCCAACTACTGGCCAAATCGTAGAGAAGTCAGGCATATACGCCTGTACCAAATGTGGAAATGAAATCACTTCGGTTAAGGGAGAGCGGTTCCCTCCCTGTGCCCAGTGTAGAGGAACAAATTTCCGTCTGGTACGGGCAACAAGATAAACCTAAATCAAAAAATACCGGGAGGCATAACAGCCTTCCGGTATTTCTTTTATCAATCTAATCATCAATAAAGAAATCAGTATCAACCTTCTTAACTTCATAAGTCTCAACCGTTGATACGCCCAAGTTGTAATCTATCATCAGGTCAACAAGTTGTTCTCCGTCAATCAGGACTACATTAGTATCAATCTTGGAGGCGTAATCCCTGGCCCCCGATGTAAAACTACTGGTGGTGATGAATATTCCTTTCTTGGCCTGCTGACCGTGGAGTGCCCCAACAAACTTCTGTATCTCTGGACGACCGACTGAAGCCTCCCACCGTTTAGCCTGTATGTAAATTATGTCCAGACCAAGTTTATCCTCTTTGATGATGCCATCTATGCCTTCATCGCCACTCTTACCAACAGCTTGACCGACGTCCCTCATGGAGCCACCATATCCAAGCTTAACAATCAGCCGTACGACAAGTTTTTCGAAAAACTCAAAATCATTAGCCATAATCTGCTGAATCAACTCATCGGCTAACTGATTCCGTAAGTTCAAGTGGGCTTCTTCAAGGGCTTCTTCAGGAGTTTTGTCGGTAATAATAACAACTGGTTGAGGGTCAGATTTTTTTGGGGAAGGTTGATGAAACTTCTGGAACTCTGGGTACTGCTTGAGATATTTCACGTTCATCGTTTCGGGCGGGTCAGCAAGAACACTTTTCCCGCGTTCTGTAATCTTGAAACAACCTCTTGTCAATCAGCGTTGAAAATTGACCCCCTGTCAGCGTCCAATATTGACCCCCCTCAGGCACAAAAAAATAGTCATTTTCTGTTCTTCAACCTCCAGCTTTCGTTGCCGGTTTCGATAATGTCGCAGTGATGCGTAAGTC
>JAHJIQ010000020.1 GCA_018823285.1 Pseudomonadota bacterium | reverse complement strand
GGTTCTGTTCATCGAAGATACCGGTGAACCGCTCTACCGGATCGACCGGATGCTGACCCATCTGCACGCTGCGGGAAAATTTGCAAAACTCTCCGGCCTGATTCTGGGAACCTTCACTGACAACGACAACAAGGAAGTTGACTGGATTGAGAAGATCTGGCAGAGGGTTGTTGAGCTTGCCGGGGGAAAATATTCCGTCTGGGCCAATTTCCCAAGTGGTCACGGCACCAGAAACATCACCCTGCCGGTCGGCCTGACAGTGGCCATGGATTCCGGCACCGCACGGCTCTCATTCAGCGACTGAGACTCAACCCACCGCCCCGGACAGCAGTCGTCCGACCTCATCATGAAGATGGTCGGCAAGTTCCTCTTTCTGCTTCATGGTGTAGGAACTGCTCTTGACGGGTTTGCCGAGCACAATCTTGACGTTTCCCTTCCCGGCCAGCATTTTCCCTTTCGGCAGCACCGCATGGGTGCCGATAATGGCTACCGGCACGACTTCGACCCCGGATTTGATGGCCAGATACATGACCCCGGATTTGAATCTCTGCAGCTTGCCGTCGGGACTTCTGGTCCCTTCGGGAAAGATGATGACCGAGGTCCCCTGAGCAATCCGCTCCGCTGCCTCGCCGAGACTCTTCAGGGCTTCCCTGCCTTTAGACCGGTCCACCGGGATATTCCCGGAAAGACGCAACGCCGGGCCGAACAACGGAAGCTTGAACAACTCTTTCTTGGCCAGCCACCTGAAATTATATTGCAGATACCCATAGAGCACAAAGATGTCAAACTGACTCTGGTGATTGGCCGCAAAGATGTATGGTTTCCCCTGTTCAAGGTTTTCAAAACCCGAAACTTCCACCGAGACCCCGCTCAAGACCGTGATGGTTTTCGCCCACCAGCGTGGCAAAATCTGGATCGAATCACCTGAACAGCCGAAGAGGAACATCGCCGGCAAAGCAATCAGACTGATCACCCCGGTCAGAAACGGTGCCATAACCAGAACAAGTAATGATCTGCAGAAATTAATAAACGCCATCGGATATTAACACTGGTCGAAGGATGCCGCCCGGGATAACCCCGGAATACAACCGGCTTATATATGATGTTGATTTGCTAAAGGATCGAGATTAACATAGCCCCTGCAGAGAGGCAAGGACATTGGCAGAGAAGAGCTCGGCCCGCTCCCCCTTGCCGACACATCACCCCAATGAACGATCCGGAATCAGAAGAAATAGTATATTCAGGCCCCGAACGGCGCAAGGCGGTCAGACCTTCACTGCCCAGAGGAGGGTCGGCCCGCCGCAAGGTGTTCACCGGCCGTCGGCTAGTGGAGCTTTTTCTGACCTGGTCCCTCGTCCTCTTTACCCTCTATACCCTGAGCGGTTATTTTATTATTCCCAGTGTTATCAACAACTTGCTTCCTGCCCTGCTGTCGGGAGAAAGCCTCCGGGTTTCACTTTCCAGTTCTTCTTTCAACCCCTTTACTTTCCAGCTGGATATTCACGACCTGACGGTCACCCGGATCGGCCGCCCCACGCCCACCCCCCTCAAACCCGTACTGGTCATCCAGGGTCTGCACCTGAATATCGAGTCGGGCTCTCTGTTCAAAAGGGTCCTGATCTGCCGGAATGTCAATTTCAACGGGGTCTCGCTCGAAATTGAAAGAAGGGAAGATCTTTCATACAATTTCAGTGACCTGGGACTCCTGCCAGCCATGGATAAAACCGGGAACAACAGCGCCGCCCGTGCCGTGTTCCCGCCCTTCGTCCTGCAGAACATCTCGCTGGTCAACGGCTATATCAGATTCATTGACCGACCGGGAGGAAAAGAGCATCTGGTTGAGCAGATCCTTTTAAACCTGCCCTTCCTCTCAAACCTTGAAACGGCAGCTTTTTTCATACCCTCACCCACCAGGGAACACCCGATTCAACCAAGATTTTCTGCGGTTTTCAACGGCAGCCCTGTAGCCATGAGGGGCAGAAGCGATTCGAACCTGAAAAGCAACGACACCAGGCTCGACCTCAAGCTGCACGGCCTGGAGCTGGCCACCTACCTCCCCTATCTGCCGGATTTTAAACAGACCGACATTCTGAGCGGACAGGCTGATCTCGACCTTGAACTCATCTTCGCAGGCAGCCCTGGATCAGGGCCCGCCCTGCAGCTTCAGGGCGTAGTTAATCTCTCCGACCTGAAGATGATAAAAAGTGGCGGCATCACACTTTCCCTGCCGGAGACTTTCGTCCGGGGCCGCTTTTCCCCACTGACCAACCAGCTGGCGCTCCAGGAAATTATCGTCACCCAGCCGGTACTGACCTTACCACCCGACACCCCGGAATCCCCAGAGTCAAAAAAAACTTCGCTCATGTCCCTGCTCAACGACCTGCCACCCGGAGCCTTCAGGCATGAGTTGAACCGGTTGCAGTTGATTGATGGCTTGATCAACCAGAAAATGGCCTCCGGTGACAAACCAGCCCCTCTCTGGACCGGGATTGAAATCGAAGTCCTGCCCTCCACCGCCGGTGCAGACGCATCGTCCTCATTTACCGGCAAGGGCGAAACCCCGGGTGGCGCTCTTTTCAGCGGTCGGGGGACAATCTCATCTTCCCCGCTTGAGATTGTCGGAACCATCACCACCGCTGACCTGCAATTCGGCAAGCTGAAAACCTTTCTCCCCGAACCTCTTGGCACCGCCCTGGCCGACGGAACTCTCAAAATGGGCAGTGTAAATTTTCGTCTGTCTTATCTGGATGATCTCCCGCAACCAACACTCAACCTTACAGATCTTGCTCTTGAACTGCACGATCTCTCCTTCACCCTCAACGGGTACCGGGCTACTCTGCCAACGATCAAAAGCGTGAACGGCAACATTGACCTGACCCGAAAAATCTTCTCCTTCGGGATCATAACCGGTGACCACCCCTCCTTTGATTTCACTCCGGAGATATTTCTTGCCGCACCTCCGGAAGGAGCCTCGGAAAAAGCATCGTGGCTCATCACCTCCCGTGTCTTGGACCTGACCGACGCGAAAATTACGGTCGGCGACCTGCTCTTGACCCGGGCCGAATTCCATGGAGAATCACTTGGTACCGAAGAAGGGGTGCCCGGAAAAATACACCTCCGGGGCACGCTGGCAGACCGGGGAGAGATCGATTTTTCCGGGGAGCTGGGCTTGGCTCCACTTACGGCATCACTTTCCGGCCGAATAGCCAATCTGCCCTTAACGGAACTGCAGATGTCACTGCATCCTTTCCTGATTCCGAATATCACCGCCGGCGAGATCAGCGGCGAAGGAACTCTTGCTTTTCCATCCCTGAAAGTTGCTGCTGATCTTTCCATCAAAGAACTGGCTACCGAGATCTCTGCAGGAAAACGAAGCCTCACCTGCCCGGTTGTCTCCATGAAGGGCGTTGAATTGCAGGCGTCCCCCCTGTCACTTATCATCAAGACCCTTGGTTTTGAACGGCCCGAGTTCCAGGCCACCATGACCGACCGCAAAAGCCCGGCCCTTTCCGGCTATATCTTTCCGGAATCAGAGACAACCGCTATTTCTTCAGACACCGTGACCATTGAAAACGGCACCTTCCGGTTGATCGACCACTCCACCATGCCCTCCTCCGAGGTCATCCTCGCCTCCATCACGGCGAAAATGACCGGCATGCGAAACCGGCCTGCGGCTATTGCTCCTTTCGAACTTACCGGAACCTGGCAGCTGGTAAATTCGCAGGGAGACGGGGCCGCCGATCAGCAATCGCCATCGGCACCGTTCCAGGCTACCGGCACAGCGGCCCTTTTCGGCGGCAACCCTCTTTTTGACGTCAACCTCCAAAGCAGCGGAATCGACATCAATGCTTTTGCCCCCTTTCTAGGGCCGTTGCTGGGATACCAGCCTGATAAAGGCACCCTCTCGATCAGCACAACCTTCCATCTGGCCGATCACAGGATCAAAGCCGGAAACACGATCCGGATCGAAAAATTTTCTCTGGGCCAGGGCCTCTCCGGCAGATACAACACCCCCCTGGCCGCAGCATTACTGACTGACAGGCAAGGATTGATCACCATTGACGCACCCGTTTCCGGGAAAACGGGCGCTCCAACCTTCTCATATGCCGGGGCAATCGGGGAACAGATCCGAGAGATTCTCAGCAAAACAACCCTGGCTCCGTTTTCGCTTCTGGGCATAACTGAAAAAGCTGGTCGGGCAAGTCTGGAGTATCTCTCCTTTTCCCCCGGGATTGCTGAACTCAACAGTGCGCAGATTGAACAGCTCCAAGAACTTGCCCTGGCCATCAACAGCAGGCCGCTGTTGAAAATTGCAATCTCGGGCCACGTTGATCCCGAGCTGGATCTACTCGCCCTGCAGACCAGCCAGGGCAGCAGAGGTCGAACATTGACCGGAAAAGATCGCGATCAGGATTCAATCCCTGGCTACAGCCCTCAAGGCATCATGACAACTCCAACTCCGGAATCGAACAGTTCCGGGAGAGTTTCGCCAAGCGACGATGATCTTATCCAATTGGCCAGACAAAGAGGGCGAAATGTCAGGGACCAGCTGCTGAACTCAGGACTTGCTGCGGCAAGAATAGCTATCGACGAGGACAATTCCCTTGAGGATGAACTGCTGAACAGACCGGCCGGAAGAGTTGATCTAGATCTTCATGGGATAAAGAAATTCTGAGATGCTGAAGCCGCCCTACACCAGATACCGGCATCTACACGTTTATCACCTTGATGCCGCGACCATCCCTGCAGTGAACGACCCTGACCTGATCGGCATCTGGATGGAAGACGAGACCCCCATCCTATTCTTTCACAAGGCAAAAGATGCGCTGGTTGCCGAACTCTGTGCAACCAGCCGCTGCAACTTGATATACCAGGCAGATCTTGATTATTCGGACTGGGAGGCAGGCCAGGATATCGCCACCTTTACCCTTGAGGGGGTCACCGTAACCCCGGTCTGGGAAAATCAGCCGGCAGATCTGCGGATCGACCCGAGCGTGATTTTCGGCAGCGGCTTTCACCCATCAACCAGACTATGCCTGGAAACTCTGATCAGATATTGCAGAACTCCGGAAGTGCGTCCGAAATCAATGCTTGATCTCGGTGCCGGAACCGGACTATTGTCGCTTGCGGCTGCTCATCTGGGCGTTACCGATATCAGGGCTTTTGACAACAACAGGCTCGCCTGCGAAGTCGCCTCGAAAAACTGCCGTCTGAACCATTTTGATGAGGTGATTGAAGTCAGTGAAATCGATCTGCGGAAAAATCCCCCCGACACCTGCGGTGTTGATCTGGTTGTGGCAAATCTTTATCACACCCTGCTGACTGAACTTTTTGGGAAACCTTCTTTCTGGCAGGCAAAACTCTATATCATTGCCGGCTTTATTCCCTCGATGGAGCAGGAACTGCTGGCCGCTCTTCCTGCCAATGATATCATCATGATCGAGAGGAGGCGCTCCGACCGTTGGTGCCTCTGGGTTCTCGCGCCAAAGGCAAAGAACTCGACATGCTGTACAACAACAGCGTGATCACCTGTTACCCTCGATAGCTTCAGGCATTGGTGCGTCTTTCTGCTGCCCGGCCAGGGACAATACGGCCGGAACCACGGCTATTGCTGCAAACGGCCCCATGAACACAAAGAGCATAAAGGTCATGACGACCCAGAGAGTCTCGACACAGAACCAGACTCTTTCCCCGGACTTCTTTTCAGACAGGCATATTTCTCTTGCGAGCGGACGATCATCACCGAATAACTGATTTGCGATACCCATTGTAAACCTCCTGATATTCCTTTTACCGGCACATGAGATGCAGAGGATTCCTCAGGCAGCAAGATTGCCACCGGATTTTTTCCCCACCGCTTCACTTTCCACCGTTCTCGGAACCATTCCATTCGCCATGAACGCCGTACACTGCTTGCGCATTTCAAAGGGGCAGTCAGCCACATTCCAGCACGGAGTATATTTGAGCAGTTTCTTGATCGCCGCAATGCTGATGCCCTGCTCATGGATCATATCCCTCAGGCACTGGACCCACTTGATATCATCCATGGTGTAGTATCGCCATTGTCCGCGGCGCAGGGGTTTGACCAGGTTTTCCCTTTCGTAGATTCTCAGAGTGCGGGGATGGACTTCCAGCATTCTGGCCGCGGTACCGATCGTAAAGATAGCCTTGTTGTCGCTGATCATGATACCCTCCTGTCTCTGCGGGCCGGTTGTTGTCCCGGCCCGCAGAAGCGATAGTCCGTTAAATTAATGCTCATGGGTGCTCTTGAAAGCACGTCCGACGAATCTCTCACCCAGGAGAAAGCCTGCGCCGACCAGCCCGAATGCTCCGAGAGTAACCATGAACTCGGCGGCAGACGGGACATAGGAAAAGTACGTCGGCAGATTATCCCACCCGTAATATTGAGGTACCTGCTGACCGGCGACTACCAGGTCGTACCTCTGGAAGAAAGCGCCCACCAGAGCCATGAGCGATGCGGTAGACATCGCCTGGATGCTCCTGAAACCCGATCCGACCAGCAGCAGGATCGGCAGCAACATGCCGATGGCAACTTCAAAAACCCAGAAGTTTGTGGAAAGTGGTCCGGAGAGCAAACTGTCGGCAGCAAGTCTGCCGGCCTCGGAGCCACCTGTATAGTAGGAGATGAATTTCCAGGTCGTTGACACGGCAAGAAGAAAGAGAACCCCGGCCAGAACCTTCCCCGCACCCTGCATACCCACCAGAGTCGAACCTTCAACCGGCTCTTTGCGAATGGCATGGGCAAAGTGGGTAAAGAGGATGATCGCCGCAGAGCCGCACATAAAAGCTGAAGCCAGGAAGAACACCGGCAATTGTGAACCGTACCAGAAAGGATGGGCCGACAAAGTCGAAAACACCGCCCCGAGATTGGTGTTAGCCATAACTTCAGCAAGAGCGCCCATAACACCCAGAGTGATTGCCAGTCCGATCCGGCCGGTGAGAATCAGGAAAAATTCCACCAGCATAAACCCGACCGCCATCCCGTACAGGGTTCCCATCCACCAGATGTTTGAGGTCAGGTTTGGGGACAGGATGTTGTAGATCGCCAGTCGCCACGGGTTCTCCAGTTCGACCCCGATCATAAAAAATCCGGCGATAATCGTAACGATCGAAAGAAAAACCATCCGGTTGGCCAGGGGCGCAAGCTTGTTGCCGCCGAAGATATGACTCAGCGCTGCCAGCAGGCAAAGGCCCGTTGAAGTGATCGCAAAAAATGCATACCCTGCAATCAGAATCCCCCATGGCATCTCCCTGGTGTTGTTATATGCCACATGATGTCCGGCCGTAAATGCATACAGTCCGGCGCCCAGGCCCGCCAACATCAAAAGGACAAAGAGAAGCGTTATCCTGTTGATTGCCGGCCGGCCAACCTTTGGTTCTGCAGCTGCAGCGATCGAACTCGCGGTTGCAGCCAGTGAAAAATTATTAGCCATTTTTCCCTCCAGATTTGTTGTTAAATAAAAACCCTTGGTCTGATTTCCATTGAAAGCTGTCTCCTGATAAGAGCAAACAGTGTGCCAGTTTTGTCTCACACAAGGAGTAAAACCCTCACGAATCGCCAACATCCCTTGCAACTACAGGCACTTAACGCGACATCAAAATGTTTGTTTGTAGGTCTTTCCGGCAACTGGAATGGATAGTTAATTGAATGTTCGGGCGCAACTTTCGCCCGAACAACTTCTGCGGCTGGGCTCGTTTTCGGTCTTTCTCGAGAAAGAGCATGCCCTCTCAGGAATGCAGGTCGGTGGGGTATTTCACTCTGTGCGATTTTACTGCCAAAGTGCATAGAACAAGGGAAAAGAGGTTGCTAATAACCCCGTCGATCGCCTCGAAACAGGATAACGGAGAAAAGACAGCGTCTTTCCATTGATAACAACTTGATATTATTAGCTTATTACAAAGAGACGACCCTGAACCGCTCAAGCCGGAAGGATATGCTGTCCTATTATTTGACAACAATCCTTTATAATGGGTCTCAGGTGCAATGGGATTTGGCTAGAGAATTTTCACAGAACTGACCGGGAGAAGAACGGCGTGACGACTTGTTCAAACAGGACTCACAAAAACGACGCTATTTTCTTCCTTTGTTCTCCTTGTGCAGGGCAAGATCAATGGCAATATGCAGCTCCTTGTCCTTGAAAGGCTTAAGGAGATAGCCATAATTATCGGTCTGTTTCGCCTGCTCGACCAGATACTGATTATCGTAGGCGGTAAGATAGATAATCGGGATACCGTGCGCACCCCGGATAACCTTGGCCGCCTCAATCCCATTCATCTCTCCACGCAGCATGATATCCATCAGGACCAGGTCCGGCTTTTCGGCAACCGCCTGATTGATCGCGTCCTGTCCTGAAGAAGCAATCGAGGTTACCATATACCCCAGATCAATCAGCGAATTTTTAATATCGTTGGCAATGATCCATTCATCCTCAACGATCATTATCCTGGCTTTCCCCATCTCCCTGCTCCTGAATTCTTAACTAAATTGATAAACAAAAATGCAGAACCTGCTTACACGGTACTTTTCTTGGGCGGCTCTCCGAAAGTTATCGTGACCCTGGTCCCACCGTGGCTCCCATCAACCTCAATCTTGCCCATCAACTGGTTCTCCGTAAGGTTGATGACCAGTTGTAAACCGAGGGAACTCACTTCGCGCGGATCAAAATTATCAGGAAGGCCGATGCCGTTATCGGCGACCCGGATAAGATAATCGCCGTCATTCTTTTTGGCCAACACTATTTCGATTTCACCGGCTCGATTATTGGGAAAGGCGTATTTTATGCAGTTGGCAACCAGTTCATTGATGATCAGGCCGATGGGCATCACAATATCGAAATCCATGGATATCGGCTCCATGGCGGTTTTAAGCGTAATCAATTCAGGGTTCACCGAGTATGATTCAAAAATACTGGCCGTCAACTCCTGAATATATTCCTTGAGATAGATGCTGCTCTGTTTTTTGGGCTGATATAGAGTTTTATGAACGAGCGACATCGCACTTATTCTGCTCTGGCTGTCGGTAAGGATCTCGACAGCTTTCGGATCTTCAATCTGGCGCAGCTGAAGACGAAAAAGGCTGTACACAATCTGCAGATTGTTTTTGACCCGGTGATGAATCTCCTTCAGGAGTATTTCTTTCTCATCCAGCAGAGCAAGAAGCCGCCCCTCGGCCTTGGTCCGCTCAACGATTTCAATATTGAGATCCTTCCGCGATTTCTTCAGCCTCAGCTCAACCTTGTTGATCACCCCGTAGATAAAAACAAACAGAAAGCAGCTCAACACGATAAACAGCGAAACCATGAGACCGGAAAACATTTTCAGGGCATGCTCAGGACCAGTAAAGTCTTTCAGCGTGAGAATTTCTCCGATCTCTTCACCGCTTGCCACGATCAGCGGTGAAAAACCACCCCGCAAATGCAGCGGCCCCACCCGGGTCTTGAAATGCTCCTTCCTTTTGACTTCGTGTGGCAGAACCAGATAATCATTCAGATCCTTCGGCGCTTCACCCATCGTGTTGCCGATCACCACATGGTCGGGCAACTCGTCCCAGCTCGCCTTCCGGTGCCCCATCACCTTCTGGCCTTCCTCCCATCTTTCTCGGCTGATGGCATTCTTCTCAACCAGAAGCAGCAGCTCAACATCAAGGGTCTTTTTCAGGATCGGAGTGATATAGTCAACCTCCTTGCCCATCTCGATATAGCCCAGCAACTCGTTGTTCATCACCCAGGGCATATCAACCCGCAAGGTCAACGTCCCTGAAGAGCCGAGGGAAAGACCGGACTGGACCTCTCCGCTCATAACCGCCTTGTCCAGCTTGTAGCGATTGATCACGTCGCCATATTTCTCAGGATTGTACATCCGAAGAAAAGCACGTTTGTCCTTTTCGATAAAATAAAAATGGGTGATCTGATGCTCTGATTTCAGGGCATCGAAAATCGGTTTCGCTTTCTGAAAAAGGAGTTCGCGATCTTTTGCCTTGAATGCTGCGGCAAGCTCTTTGTTGGTAGCATAAAACCCCATAATCGCCCTGATCAGTTTTGCCTCTTCCCGCATGGTGGAAGAAAAAAGCTGACTGGTGCTCAGGATATGATTTTCGACGTGGTTACGAATATTTTTGTTCTGGAACCACACCAGCAGAAAGAGAGATGTGGCAAGGAGAATGGCAATGGAAATTGCAACCGGTTCGAGAATTGGTCTCCGGATATTTTCAACTTTATGATCAGACATCTCTCCCCCGTTGTCGAAATACTGCGATAGCGAAATCAGTCTGCAGGAGAAAGGAACTTGCCCTGCAAAAAAATATGGCGGGGAGCCAGACGCTTCCCCGCCATTACTGAATAAAACAATTACCGATTTGGCAGGCTTTTACCCAACCGACCGGAACAACATCTCACCATCAGTGACCGCCGGAAGCACCCGATGTCTCTTTACCCATGGCCTTGTTGTACCCTTTGACGCCGATATGGCAGACGGTGCATCTCGTATTCGATGCAAAGGCCATGTCGCCGTCATGACAGGCGCCACAATATTTGCCTGCATAAAGAGACTTCATGGTGAAGTCGTCCTTGCTTTCAGCAACACCGGTTTCCATCTCGAAAAGTTCACTGTGACAGCTGTCACATTCCAGACCGTTTTCAATGTGGGTCTTGTGCTCAAAGACCACCGCCATGACCGGCTTGGTGAACATTATGGTGCCGCCGTCCTCATCGTCACTCCCGAAGGCCTGACCACTCAGTACGAGCACGACCACTGCCAGCACCAGCATAAAACCAGACCTATACAAGCTGTTCTTGCTGCGATTCATATCATTAACCTCTCTGAGTTAGTCGTTCATGTAGAATACGTTCGGCATCGCGCCTGTTTCCGGCCTGAGAACCCACACCACTTTTTCCGGTGCGTGGACCAGTGCATACAACTCCGAATCATAATCAGTCAGATCACCGAAGATCCGGACACCTGCCGGACATGCTGCAGCACAGGCGGTTTTGGTTTCACCCTTCTCAAGTCTGGTGTCGAAGCAGAAATTGCACTTGTCTACAGCCCTGACTTCCTCGTCAAAATATCTGGCGTTATACGGACAGGCAGCCATACAGGTCTTGCAACCGATACAACGCTTCTTGTCCATCATGACGATCCCGTTTTTCTTGTCTTTATAGGTTGCGGTTGTCGGACAGACCCGAACACAAGGCGGACGGTTACAGTGGTTGCAGAGAACTGGCATGAAGACCCTTTCCTTGCCCTTGTTTCCGAGATCCTTCTCGAGCTCAAGGATCGTTGTCCGGTATCCATATGACGGCACCTTGTTGGTCTTGACACAAGCTTCCTTGCACCGCTCACAGTCGATGCAGCGGTTCTGCTTGATCACCATGCTGTAATGCGGCTTGTATGGGAACTTCCCAGCCTCCGGAATTGGACCGAGACCACCCCTTGCATTACGAGCGGACGTGAGCGAGAGAACTGAACCGCCAAGAAATACTCCGGTAACAGCCATACCAAACCGGAGAAATTTGCGTCTCTCTTCCGAGGGGAGTGTTTCTATTCCCTCATTCTCTAAGTTTTCTAGTTCGCTGAACTCCATTATAGATCTCCCTCATGAATGAAACAGCTGCCACATGAAAAACCGGCAACCAAGTTTGTAACGGAGGCGGTGGCTCGCCACCTCCGAATCCTCTTTCACATATCAGTTGTGCAAATCGGGCATCACCCCAGTTCCCCTGAAGACACCGGACGAGCTGCAGCGGGGAATACAACCGCCGCTCCAACGAGCCGTCTCCGGACCCCATATCATGAATCAGATTAAGGATTCCAGAAACAGCTTCGGTTCCAGAAACTATATTTCCTTCAGCAGAATTCCCCCAATCATAAAAAACTGAACTATATTAATTTGGCAGAATTCCCTGTCAAGTCATTAATGAACTTCCCTGAAATGACAGGCAGATAAATAAATAACCCACCACCCTTTGATTTGGCGTTTTCCCGCCCGTGGCTGCTGGGATGTCAATACTTTAAGCGTTTTATTCCATTTGACTTTTAAGGTTTAGTTTATTTAATGTTCTCAGTTGTTTGCCTGATCAAACCTGACAACCGGTGTAATACGGGGCCTGATAATGAGCGAAAATTCAAGTTGCATCTCGACCGATCATTTCCACCCCCGGATACTGGACTGCCTTGAAGAAGGAATCATCCTCTTCGACCGTTCATGCCAAACGGCATTCATCAACAAAGCCGCAGAAACCATGAGCGGATACCACGCCGAAAAGGTGTGCGGAACACCGGTATCTGATTTTTTCAGACCAAGAGCGGGGGATGATCTTACTCTCTTTACCCCCGGCTCCCCGGTGATAAATACTGTCAGGCACCCCCTGTTTCTCATGACCCAGAAAGGCGACATGGTACCCGTCGCCATTACCATCACCCCTTTTGCAGGTGAAGAAGGCCTTCCGGATGGCGGGTTGATCAGTTTTTATGATCAAACAGAATCAATCCAACACCGGATGGTGATTGAAAGTGTTGCCGATGGTGTCTTCACGGTTGACCGGAACTGGAAAATCACTTCCTTCAATAAATCTGCCGAGAGAGTCACCGGCTGGTCCCGGGAAGAAGCGATCGGCCGTTCCTGCAGCGAGGTATTCAACTCGGACCACTGCGGCGCTGACTGCCCCATCGCCATGAGCCTTTACCGGGGAAAGCCCGTTTCGAGCCACTCGGTGAACATGCGCAATACCAACGGCAAAAGAATTCCGATCAGTGTCAGCGCCTCCCCGCTTGTCGATGGAGCCGGCAACATCATCGGCGGCGTGGAAACCTTCCGTGATTTAAGCGATGTCTATACCCTGCAGCGCCGGATCAAAAAGAAGTTCAACTTCGGTGAGATCATCAGTAAGAGCGACAGCATGCGAAGGATTTTTGAGATTCTTCCGGAAATTGCCAGAAGCGAAAGCAATGTTCTGGTCCTTGGGGAAAGCGGAACCGGAAAGGAACTCATTGCCAAGGCGACCCATCACTCGAGCCCGCGGAAAGACGGCCCTTTTATTACCGTGAACTGTGGGGCGCTGCCGGAAACCCTTCTTGAATCAGAACTGTTCGGCTACAAAGCCGGAGCCTTCACCGATGCCAAGCAGGACCGGTCCGGGCGTTTTGCCGCAGCCGAAGGGGGCACCCTCTTCCTTGACGAAATCGGCGACATCCCCTCATCGCTCCAGGTAAAACTCCTCCGGGTTCTCCAGGAAAAAGTCTATGAACCCCTTGGCTCCAGCAAACCTGTTTCCGCCAACGTCAGAATTATCGCCGCCACCAATCGCGATCTTCATACCCTGGTCGAAGAAGGTCTTTTCCGCGACGACCTCTATTACCGGCTGAACGTGGTCAAACTGAGCCTTCCCCCGCTGAGGGAGAGACGGGAAGACATCCCGATGCTTTGCGAGCACTTCGTCAAATTGTTCAGCGAGCGACAGGGCAAGGAGATTGTCGGAATTTCAGAAGCTGCAATGGATATTCTAATGAAACATAATTTCCCGGGCAACATCAGGGAGCTGGAAAACATCATCGAGTATTCATTCATCCTCTGCCATGCAGGCTATATTCAGCCCGAGCATCTGCCGGAACCTTTCGCCCCCAGAACCGGATCGGCCGTCGCAACTCCCTCTGCCGGAGCCCGGTCCCTTGAAGACATTGAAAAGCAGGCCATCCTCTCAGCACTTGAACGCAACAAATGGAAAAAGCTCGCCACCTGCCGGGATCTCGGGATTTCAAAGGACACCTTAAGAAGAAAGATCAGCAGATACGGCCTCGAAGAGTAATCCGGGTATCAGCGACTGTATTTGATCGGCATTCTGAAAACAAAAAAAAGCCGGAGCAACCGCCCCGGCTTTTAAAAACACACAAATATATCAGCTACTTACAAAACCCCCTGCTGTAATCCCCCCGGCATCGATTGTTGCCGATAAGAAGCCAGCACGATCAGTTTTGACCTGTTTTTTTTTTATGTTGCCCTGCATTCTCCCGAGCCCTTCGCTCGGCCTGTTTCGCTTCGGCCTCGGCCTGTTCGTCCCCGGCCAGCCGCAACCTCCTCGGCGCAGCCTTGTCGATCAGGGCGTTGCAGTGTGCGTGGATCTCGACCGGACAGTCGGCAACTTCCCAGCATGGCGCAAGGGTGAGAAGCTTCTTCAGACCCGGAATACTGACCCCCTGCTCATGGATCAGCTTGCGCAGGCAGTTTACCCACTTGATGTCGTTCTCCGAGAACATCCTCCTTGCCCCTTTATGGGCCGGAGAGATCAATCCTTCATCTTCGTAGATACGCAACGTTCTCGGATGGACATCCAGAATCTTGGCCGCGACCCCAATCGGATAGATCGGGGTGTCGGGAGTCAAAGGCTGCACATCAAATTTTTTTCTTGGAACCATTTCGAATCTCGATAACTCATGGTTGAAGACGGCCCGGATCACACCTGGGCCGGTCCGGGCCGTCAAACCTTTAATAGTATGCCAATACTTTCAACGCCACTTCCACCCTACGGGTACAAGTTTCGTATGAGCAGACAAGTTGCTCAACTTAAGCTTCAATGGTCCTCTGAAAGATGCCCGCGGAACAGACGCTCGCCCATCAGAAATCCCATAACGCAGAGACCGATACCGCCGAGGGTGATGAGGATCTCATGCATTGAAGGGATATAGGAAAACAGATGGGGCAGATCCACCACACCCATGCCATGGAAATGGGGAACCAGAAAACCGACCACGACCAGATCGTATCTCATGAAGAAGATGCCGATGATTGCTGAAACCGAAGCAACAAACAGCACCGGCAGATTGCGCCCTTTCACTGAAACAATCAGGAAAAACGGAATAACCATACCCAGCATCACTTCCCCGGCCCAGAAATTCAGAGAGTACGGGCCATTGATCAGAGACATCATCGCTTCATATTTTCCCGGCGGATGACCGCTCACCCCCGAGATCATTTTCCAGGTGGTGAAAAACATGATGACTGCGGTCAGGGTTGCACCGAGTTTGGCGGTGGTATAGAGGGCCTCTTTCATCGGCTCACTCATCTTCCAGCCGTTGGCCTTGTAGCCGATCCAGGTGAAAAAGATAACCGCCGCACAACCGGACATCATCGCTGAAGTGATAAAATAGATAGGCATATAGGGGCCGTGCCAGAATTCGCGTCCACCCAGCAAGCCGAAAACCGCACCCAGGTTGCTGTGGGCCGCAATACCTGAAACCACGCCCAGCAGACCGAGGATCCCGGCCTGCTTGTGCTTGCCCATCTGCAACAGGGCGAACTCAATCGCCATGAAGAAAAGATAGGCGCCGTAGAGGGTCCCCATCCACCAGATATTGGAGGTCGGATTGGGGGTCAGCATGTTGTAGATCGGCATCCGCCAGGGATTCTCGATCTCGAAACCGATGACCAGAAATCCGGCGACAATCGATACAATCGCCAGGAACACGGAACGCTTGGCAATGGGTTTCAAAACTTCCACATTAAATACGTGACCGATTGAAGAAACCAGACACAGTCCGGTCGAGGTGACGACAAAAAAGACGTAAGCTGCGATCAACAAGCCCCATGGGACTTCCCGGGTATTGTTGTAGGCATGCTCATGGCCGATGATCATGGCATGGAGTCCTGCCGCAATACCTGCCGCAACGAACAGCGCGCTGATCACGACCGCAACGTTGTAACCGCTCGAGGTTTCGACCTCAAGCCCGCCTTCCTGCGGAATAACACTTGCGAGTAAATTTTTCACTGCATCCTCCCTAATTTAATGATTTTTCACTTTCCCATTCCATAAACAGCTATCAACACAAACCTTTCAGAACCCGGGATAGTCGGTACCATTATCCTCAGCAGCTGCCAGCACCGGCTTGATCTTGAGCTCGTATAAAGTATGAATTGCGGCACTTCCTATCCAGAAGACCAGAAACAATATCCCTTCCATTTGAAACCTCCATTCAGAACACATTGAATCGATTTCCAAGCTGTGTGAAGAATTGATCGCCAAGGATCAGTTACAGCTTTTTTGCAGCCGGCCAACTCTCGACAGAGAAGCCTGACCACCACCCCCTACTGCATGATTCACATTCTATAAAATGGAAGTATCTATTGTCAAGTAAATAAGAGGCCGGATACTGATCTAAACCGGAATATTCTCTTTAGGAAAAACCGCCCTCCAAGACGGCCGAATAACAATATAACAACAAGCACTTAACTTACCACAATATTCTACGACAGACCGCATTGGCCCCGAACCAGCCATCTGCTAAATTACTGTTTTTATTAACTATTTTAAACGACAAAAAAAAAGACTTATTTTTCTCCCGGTTAATAATTGTTTTTCAGCCGAAACCTGCATCATGCGCCCCCTTTCTCACCGCCACTAAACTCACAACTAACCGAATACATTACATTTTATCACCATCACCTTGGGCTCCAGCGCGACAACCTCCGCACTTTCACCCGCTCGAGTTATTTTTGGGCGCACATTGCGCCCTGAGCGGACAATATAGTACACACATTTTAACAGCTTTGCGCCAGATCACCCCTGAAAACAAGGAGCAGAAAGCTCCCGTTTCTGTTGGCTCCATCACTGGTGTTTTTCCTGTAAATTCCAGACGAATACTACAGGAGATTTCTGACCGAGACGGGAACAGATGCTGAGGAAGATTCTGATACCAATACCCAGCAGAGAATCAAACGGAGTTCAAATTCGATTTGACATGAGAAATTTCTCCGCGACTGACAATAAATACCTTGTGACGCCGATCTCCATATGGGATTAATCAGCTGCCGGATTGGAGTCTTGCCATACCTCCGGCTAAAAACATGCCGGAATGACACGCCGGCAGCATTGCTCATATCCGGCTGCTTTTGTGCCAGTTTCTCATTCTGTAAAAGGTATTATTTTTTGGAGGAGACAAAAAAAAGGGAAGGCCCACTGAAGGACCTTCCCCGACAACTCTTTCACCTCTGCTGGCAGCTAGTTGTTTCGCTCGCTCTCCATGATCAGCTTTTTAGCCTCACTCCTGATTTCGACAATATCCTTCTTCATCTCTGCCAGACCGTACCAGGTCGTATAATCAGGGTTCATATGGAAGGCGCCCTGGAAAGCCCTCATCCGGTGTTCGAGGAACATGACATAGAGTGTCTGCTCGATCGGGCTCTTGGCATCATAGAAAGTCAGCATGTCCGGGTAGGCGGCCTTCCCTTCCTCCGGCTGCAGAATTCCCTTCTTATAGAGAAAGGCGACAATCTCCACCGCCTCGGCCATCAGCTTATCCGCTTCCTTGATCATCGCATCGGCGTTCTCAAGATTGGTCAAGGCATAGGACCGACTGTGGCACTTACTGCAGACTTCGACCATCCGGTCCCGTTCAGCCTGCCATGACTCTGCGGTCAGCCTGGCGACCATTCCGGCCTTGACCACCTCAAGACGGCCGGTCGGTTTCCCCTCCGGGTCGAGAACATGCAACCCTTTGAGGATTGAGGTCCGGTATCCCATCCACTCTTCATCTGCCTCGGGCAGACGCAAGGCCAGAAAACCCCAGGAGGTCATCACCCGATGGTCGCCATTTTCCATGTGACAGGTCTGGCATTTGGGAGCCCGACCGGTGTCCCCTTCGGTCTGGTAGATGATTCCATGTTTCGAACTGGACCACATCTCCCATTGCGGATGGTCAAACCCCATGTGACAGGTGCGACAGGCCTCCGGTTTATTGGCCTCCTCCTTGGAGAATTTATGTCGGGTATGGCAGGAATCACAAGGCGAGCCGTATCGTGACTCCGCCCGCGAATCTTCATCGCGAACCCCGATTTTGTGACAGCCGCCGCAGCCCTTGAGCCCCTGGATATAGGCGTGTGGCTGGAACCCTGTTTTCGGCATTGCCGACATGGCGATCCATGCCGCCATGTGTTTCCCGGACATATACTGGCCATGCTGCTTTTCATGACATTGCTGACAGGTTTTCTCGGTGGGCATCACGGCCTTGATCGCATCATCCGCCGTCGTGTGTTCAGCGCCATGACAACTCGCGCACTCCACCGTTCCTGATTTCCCCATCGCTCCGGACATATAATCTTTCACGATGTTCGGGGTCACCTTTTTATGGCACTCCACACATTTGCTTTCCAGAGCCATAGCCATGGCGGGCAGTCCGACAGCGACTGCTAAAAAGACCACACTCAACAACAACCTCTTCAGCTTCTTCATTTTTCTCCCTCATCGTTAAGATTTATTTTTTGTCAACCCTGCCCCGGATAAAGCTGAGTTGAGCAGCTTGCCTGCTCATACGAAACTTTATACCCGAAGGGTGAAAAAAGTCCCTTCTCAGGGCGAATATATAAAGATGGCGGCATCTCATCCTTGACCTGAATCAATTTTCCCGGTTTTATTGAAGGTCACCCTGCGGGTGAAAGCGGGCAGCGCGGGGCCGACCAGGAACCCCGTAATGGCTTTGCTTCGCAGACCAGATCATTGTCCAACGAAAAACCCGGCAATTACAAGCAGAAAAAAATGACCCTCTTTCCAGCCCTGCCGCCATCAACTTTCACCCGGGACCTTGTGGCACTGAACGGTTTCAACACAGGTCAATTCAGAAACTGGCTGCTCAAACCGGGAATGGCGTATAACGATCCGGAGAAATGGTGGGGAAATCAGGGCCCGCGGCCTTCCCCCCATGAAGGGATCGATCTCGTCTCATATCAAGATCAAAACGAACAGGTCCACCAACTTGAACCGGGAACCCTGATCCCGCTGCTCTACCCGGGAAAGATCGTGCGGATCTTCAACGATCTGGTCGCGCGGACTGTTGTGGCCGGTCATGATTACCGGAACACTTCCGGCTGGGTACTGCACACCTTCTACGCCCATATGGTGGTGCTGACAGAAGTCTCTCCCGGTTTGTATCCTGCCCCGGGGGAGGCGGTCGGAACCATTGCCTCCCCGGCCGGTTCCTCGGGATGCCCCGCCCACCTCCATGTGTCAGCGGCATGGGTTTCACCCGACACCCCTCCCGAAAAATTGCGCTGGCAGGAATTTGCATCGAAAAAAATCATCGCGGGGATTGACCCCCTGACCCTGATCAACACTTGACATCCCGCCCATGGTTCACCCATACTGTTGACAGAAAAGACATAGATTCAGGCGAACTCCTGATCTTCAACCGGCAGCACCCGCGACACCTGTGGCAAATCGCCTCTTTGCCTGGAAACCCGATACAGTTTTTGATTTTCACACTTTACATCGCCGCCTCCAGGTATTAAAGTAAACGCTAAAATAGGTTGAAGCCGATGCAATCACAGGCAAGACAGGGAGTTCAACCCGGGATCAAACAATTTCCGATCAAATGTCAAAGGTGCCCCGAAATGAAGACGTGGTCAAAAATCACCCTTGTCCTCCTGCTCCTGGCGGTCACACCGGGAATCACAATTGCCTCCGGGCAGAAACCGGAAGACTCCGCGCCGCAGGTCTGGACCGCCCGCAAGGCCGTCTATTACGCACTTCGCAACAACCCGGACAGCGGGATGGCCCGACAACGGCTCAAAGCCGCGCAATCGATGGTGACCATGGAAAAATCGTCGCTCTATCCCCAGCTCGCCTTTTCTTCACGATACAGCCAGACTGACAACCCCATGTATTCTTTCGGCAACATCCTGAACCAGGGGGCGTTTAACTCCACCATTGACTTCAACAACCCCGGCCGGACCGATGATCTCAATATGGGAGTCAGGGTCAATTACCGGCTGTACAACGGCGGTCGGGATCTTGCCGGAATTGAAGGTGCCGAGGCGCACGAAGAAGCTGCGGAGAAAGAGCTCGGAGCGATCCGCGATGAACTCGCCTTCGGGGCGATCCGCACCTTCAACCTGATCATTCAGGCGGAAGGGATCGTCAAAGCGCACCAGACCGCCCTGGAGGCAATCAACACCTCGCTCGCGGTCGCCCAGGCCCGATATAATGAAGGGGTGCTGCTCCGCGCCGATGTCCTCAACCTCGAAGTCCAGCAATCACGGTCTGAAGAAAACCTCATCCAGGCCCAAAACAGCCTGGAGGAGGCCCGGAAGGTTTTTCTGAACCTGATGGGGCTGAAGGAAGGAGTCGTCCAGATCTTTCCGGATATCACCGAAGAGCAGGAGATTCCAAGCGGCAGGACCGCGGAGAACCGTTTTGAGCTTCAGGCTGCCGAAGCAATGGTCCGGGCGGCCGAGGCCAGGTTGAAACAGGCCCAGGGCGGCAGGCTGCCGACCGTCGAGGGATTCGCCGGCTATGATTTCGACCATGGCACGGTCACCGATCATGATGGCGACTCCTGGCTGGCCGGGGTCCAGCTGAGCTACACTCTTTTTGACGGCCGGCGGACCTCGGCTGCGGTCGCAGCGGCCGCGGCATCACTTGCCGAGGCAAAGGAGAGGCTCCGGAAAACCGAACTGGCCATTGAGCTTGAGATCAGAAGGGCGGAACTCGCGGTACACGATGCCGAAACTCGCCTTGCGGTCACCGAAAAAGGGGTTGAGCAGGCAAAGGAAAGCGCTCGAATCTACCGGGCCCGGTTCCGGGAGGGCGAGGTGCTTGCCTCTGATCTGGTCACGGCTGAAAACGGCCTGACCGAAGCGCTCCTGAGAAAAACGGTTGCCGGATCGGCACACAACATAGCCATCGCCGGATTACGAAAGGCCCTGGGGCTTGAACAGTTTCCCGATCTCGACAAAGAAAACCCTGCGGGGAAAGGCTCCTGACCGGGCCCGGACCTGTGAATCCTGTACAGAACATGACAAGCGCATTGAATCCAAGAAACATGTAATGAGGAAGAGAGACTCATGAACAGAATGAAATTTATCGCACTCGCCCTTTGCTCCGTGGTGCTGGGCTTAAGCGGCTGCACTCAGCCGCCGTCGGAGGAACACAAAACCGGGATGCCCGAGCTGCCCGTCGCCAGGGTCACGGTTGTCCAGGTCGCGGCACAGCAGACCATGAGCCAGAATGAGGCTACCGGAACCATCGAGGCCGTCCATCAGGCAACCATTGCCTCCAAGGTCACCGGCACCATCGAGAAGCTGCCGGTGGACCTTGGCTCGACGGTCAAGAAAGGCGATCTCCTGCTCCGGCTCAGCGCCGGTGAAATCAGCGCCAGAGCGGCCCAGGCGGAAGCCCAGCTGGAGCAGGCCCGCCGGAATCTGGAGCGGGAAAAACGCCTTCTTGAAAAAGAGGCGTCCACCCCGGAAACCGTAAAATCCATGGAAGACGGTTTCCGGGTCGCCGAGGCCGCCTACCGTGAAGCGCAGACCATGTTCGGCTACACCACGATCACGGCCCCCTTCGACGGGGTCATTTCCGGAAAAAACATTCAGATCGGCGACCTGGCCACCCCCGGCACCCCGTTACTGGTCATCGAGAACAACCGCAAACTGCAGGTGGTCGCCTCGGTCCCGGAAGAACTGGCGTTGCAGATCAAAATCGGCGACCGGCTGCCGGTAAGGGGCGCCACCGCCGCACCGGACAAAACCGGAGTGGTCAGCGAGATCGCCCCCTCTTCAGACCCGCAGACCAGAACAACGACGGTCAAGCTTAAAATCGAAGATATTTCCGGCCTCCGGCCGGGGCAATATGTCCGCATCGTGCTGCCGGGGGTCTCGGTAAACGCCTATCTGGTCCCCGCGATGGCCATCAGCCGCTACGGCCAGATGGAACGTCTTTTCGTCGTCGAGAACAACCGGGCGATTCTCCGGCTGATCAGGACCGGCGAGAGGGTCGGTTCGCAGGTGGAAATCCTTTCCGGGATCGTTGCCGGAGAGCAGGTCGTTCTCCATGGCAGCAACCAGCTTGTTGACAGACAACCCGTGGAAATAGTGCAATGAAACCATCGATCACTACCGAACAGCATGGTTTTGCCGGGCGGCTCGCCTCCTTTTTTATGGATTCGAAGCTGACCGCGATCGGCATCATCGCCTCTCTCCTGCTCGGGATCATGGCCGTGGTCATGCTCCCCAGGGAAGAAGAACCGCAGATCAAAGTCCCGATGATCGATATCATGGTCGCCATGCCGGGGGCCTCGGCCAAGGAAATCGAGGAGCAGGTCTCCATCCCCATGGAAAAACTGCTGTACGAGATCCCCGGGGTCGAATACATCTACTCCACCTCAATGCCCGGCCGGAGCCTCCTGATTGCCAGGTTTTATGTCGGCGAAAACATGGAGAACGCCATCGTCCGGCTGAACCAGAAACTGGCGACCAATTTCGACCGGATCCCAAGCGGCGTTTCACCACCGCTGGTCAAGCCCCACACCATCGACGACGTCCCGATCCTCGCCCTGACCTTTCACAGCGAGCGGTATGATCATTACACCCTGCGGCGACTGGCGGCGGAGGTTGATGACGCGATCAAAAACATCCAGGAGGTGGCGGAAACCAAGCTGATCGGCGGCACCGTGCGTGAAGTGCGGATTCTCTTCGATCCACTCAAACTTGCCGGCCGCCACCTTGCCGTCGGCGACATTATCCCGCACCTGCAGCAGGCGAACCGGCAGACCGATTCCGGCAATTTATTGTCGCTGAACCGCGAGGTCATCATCCAGACCGGGCAGTTTCTTTCATCCGTGAAAGAGATCGGCCGGCTCGTGGTCGGGGTCTACAAGGGCAGGGCGGTCTACCTGAATGAAGTGGCCGAAATCATTGACGGCCCGCAGGAACCGGCCAACTATGTTCTGCATGGCGAGGGGAACGGCCGGCAGGAAGAAGCGGCGGTGACCCTGTCGGTAGCCAAACGACCGGGGGCCAATGCGGTTCACGTGGTTGAAACCATCCTGAAAAAAATCGACACCCTGAAAGGAACGGTGATCCCCCATGATGTCAGGGTCACCATCACCCGGGATTACGGCGAGACGGCGGCCGAAAAATCAAACGAGCTTCTCCTGCACATGGGGATTGCGGTTTTCGGGGTTGCCCTCCTGATCCTCTTTTTCCTGGGCTGGCGGGAGTCGATCATCGTCATTCTGGCCATCCCTTCAACCCTGGCCCTGACCCTGCTCCTCTTTTACCTTTACGGCTACACCCTGAACCGGATCACCCTCTTCGCCCTGATCTTTTCCATCGGTATCCTGGTGGATGACGCCATCGTCGTGGTCGAGAACATCGTCCGCCATTCCAGGTTGCCGGGCAATGAACAAAGGTCAATGCTCAAGATCGCCGTTGAAGCGGTCAACGAAGTCGGCAATCCGACCATCCTCGCCACCTGGGCGGTGATTGCCGCGATCCTGCCGATGGCCTTCGTCGGCGGCCTGATGGGCCCGTACATGCGCCCGATCCCGATCGGTTCGTCGGCGGCCATGCTTTTTTCCCTGATCATTGCCTTTACCGTGACCCCGTGGGCCGCCATCCGGGTCCTGAAGAAAAAAAGCACCCGATCTGATTCCAGCACTGCCGCGACTCCTGAAGGGATGGCCGACCATGATCATGCCCCGACTGATTTCTTTACCCGCCTCTACCATCTGGTCATGGACCCGCTGCTCGAAAGCTCTCTCTGGCGGGCGGTTTTCTTCGGCGCCATCATCTCGTTGCTGCTGGGCGCCTGCGGCATGGTCTACCTGGGGCTGGTCAAGGTGAAGATGCTGCCCTTCGACAACAAGAGCGAGTTCCAGATCATTCTCGACATGCCGGAGGGGACCAGCCTCGAGCACACCGCCCGGGTGGCCCGGGAAATGGCGGCGGTGGTCGGCCGGGAACCGGAGGTGGTCAATTATCAGGTCTACGCCGGCACCGCCTCACCCTATAATTTCAACGGGCTGGTTCGCCATTACTACATGCGCCAGGGGGCCAATGTCGCCGATATCCAGATTAACCTCCTGCCCAAGGGAGAGCGCAAGGCCCAGAGCCATGACATCGCCAAACGGGTCCGGCCGGAGGTCGCTCTCATTGCCGAAAAATACGGGGCAACCGTAGCGGTGGCCGAAGTGCCGCCGGGGCCGCCGGTTCTCCAGACCCTGGTTGCGGAGATCTACGGGACGTCAGATGCCCAGAGGGTCAAACTTGCCGAACGGGTCAAGGACATCTTCACCTCAACCCCCGGGGTGGTGGATGTCGACTGGTACCGGGAAGCAAACCGCCTAAAAACGGTGATCACCGTCGACAAGGAAAAAGCGGCCTTGAACGGCATCTCCTCCGGGGAAATTTCGACAACCGTCGACCTCGCCTTAAAGGGGCTACCCATTGACCTCTACCATCTCCCCCACGACAAGGAACCGGTCAATATCATCCTTGAACTGCCGCAGGCCCAGCGGGCGAGGATCGACACCATCCTGAATATCCAGCTCCGCTCCGGGATCAATCCGGCAGGGCCCCTGGTTTCACTCCGGGAACTGGTCCATGTGGACCAGGTCGCGGTCGAGCAGCCCATCTACCGGAAAAACCTGAAACCGGTGATCTACGTGACCGGCGATGTGGCGGGGGCGGCGGAAAGCCCGCTCTATGCGATCCTCGAGATGAACAGGGAAATCGGTGGTATCGACGGCACACTGTATGGATCGGATCAGGAGAAAATTGAAGTCTACAACCTGAAGCAGCCGTTCTATGAAATGCAGCCCGCCGTCAAATGGGACGGCGAGTGGCACATCACCCTGGAAGTTTTCCGCGATCTGGGGCTTGCCTTCTGCGCGGTGATGATCCTCATCTACATGCTGATGGTCGGCTGGTTCAAGGATTACTTCGTGCCGCTGGTGGTGATGGCCGCCATCCCCTTTTCATTGATCGGCATCCTCCCGGCCCACTGGGCGATGGGCGCGTTTTTCACCGCCACCTCAATGATCGGCTTCATGGCCGGGGCGGGGATCGTGGTGCGAAACTCGATCATCCTGGTCGACTTTATCGAGCTTCGAATCAGTCACGGCCTGCCGCTGAAGGAAGCGGTGGTCGAGGCCGGGGCCATCCGTTTCCGGCCGATGCTGCTCACCGCACTCGCGGTGGTGGTCGGCGCCTCGGTGATCCTCGCCGACCCGATCTTCCAGGGACTCGCGATCTCGCTCATGTTCGGCGAGATCGCCTCGCTCCTGATCAGCAGAATGGCGGTGCCGGTCCTCTACTTCATGCTGCAGAGACATAAACACGCGGGAGAGAGCGGCTATTGACGGGGATCGGGCCTTCCCCCGAGCGATCAATTTGCGACAACCGACGGCTGACCCGACCGGTGCAGACCGTTGAACATGCATAGCGAAACGCATTCCCCGCAGCTCGAAGTCTCACGCAGTTCGCTATCTGCCGCGGGGAGCTTCAATGATTTTCAGCCCGGGATGCAGCCGGCCGCCATGCTTCTGACCACCGCGGAAAATTTCTCCAGCCGCAGCGGATACCCTGAAGAACCAGCCATTTCCCTGATCCGGGTGACAATGGAGTCGTAGTCACCTTCAGACATTCCGCCGTGGTCTGCGCCCAGGCAGTCACCGATCTCCCTTCTCCCGACCTTGGCGCCGAAAAGCAACAACCTTTCCGCCCGGACCGCCTCGGGAGGAAACGGCTCATAGGTGACCGGCTCCCGCTGAAGACCCTGGAGGTGCAAACCCGTTTCGCAGGCAAAGATGTCGCCGCCGATCACCGGTCGATGTGGTTCGATCCCGGTGCCGACCGCCTCTGCGACCAACCTGCTCAGATCCGGAATCAGGCCGACCTGATAGTGATGATTGCGCTGCAGGGAGAGGAACGCTGCCAGCTCTTCAAGCCGGGCATTACCTGCCCGTTCACCAAGGCCGAGGATGGTCGCGTCGGCCCAGTCGGCGCCGCTGTCAATGGCGGCAATGGAATTGGCGGTGGCCATCCCGAAATCGTTATGCATATGAACGCCGATTTCCACGGCTGAAATCTCTTGTATCCGCCTGACGAGCCCGGCGATCCCGGCCGGACTTGCCACTCCAACCGTGTCGGCGAGCCTGATCCGATCGACCCCGCACCGCGCCGCTTCCCTGACCACGATTCCCACGTAATCGGGATCGGCCCGGGTCGCGTCTTCAAATCCGAGAGAGACAAAAGGGAGCCCCAGTTTTCTTGCATACCCGAGAGACTCTTCAACTTTGGCCAGGACCCATGCCCTCGATTTTCCGAGTTTCTTTTCAAGATGCAGATCCGACACCGGAATGGACAGGGACAAAACGTCCGGCCCGGCCTCTGCGGCAGCGGCGATGTCCTTTTCGTTGCAGCGGCACCAGAGGGCAAGTCGCGCCGGGAGCCGCTCCTCCCGGCATTTCCTGATCAGCAGGGCGGGGGTGGTGTCGTACCTGGTGGCAGTTCCGACCTCGATCTCCTCCACCCCGATCCGGCAGAGCCGTCTGATCATCTCAAGTTTCAGTTCAGGTGAAAAGGAGACCCCGACAGTCTGTTCTCCTTCCCGCAGCGTGCTGTCGATTATTCCCTTCATTTATCCCTCCGCCGCCTCCTTGAAACCCGGGCGCTGACAAAGATCGACGATCTTGCCGCGCCGGGGCGCTCTTCTTTCTCCGGCAACCGATATCGGGTGATCGGTCAGCCACCCCTGGTCGATTCGGCCCTGAACTATGGGCAGCAGGGTATCGGCAAGAGAACGGGCCTCTTCCAGGTCATGGGTGATATGGATCACCGGCAGGGCGAATGTTTTGCTGATCGTTTTCACTTCCTGCCGCAACTTCTGCCGGGAGACCACATCCAGCGCGGAAAACGGTTCGTCCAGCAGCAGGATATCCGGCTCTCTGGCCAGGGCCTGGGCCAGCGCCACCCGCTGCCGCTCGCCCCCGGACAGTTTGCGGGGCTTTCTGTCCCGCAGATGCAGGATATCAAAGAGTTTCAGAAGCTCGGCCACCACCGCATTATCCTTTGCGGCAAAAGCCACGTTCTTCCACACCGTCAGATTCGGGAACAGGGTGTATTCCTGAAAGACATAGCCGAGGTTGCGTTTCTGCGGCGGCAGATTGATCCCCTGCCTGCTGTCGAGCCAGCTCACTTCGTTGAAGGAAATCCGGCCGACATCAGGCTGGTCAAGACCGGCGATGATCCGCATAATGGTAGTTTTGCCGGCTCCCGACGGCCCGACCAGGGCCAGAAATTCACCACTGCCGCACGCAAAGGAGATATTGATATCAAAGCCGGGAAGTGCTTTGACGATATTGACCTTAAGCCCCATGCTCTCCCCTCCTGTTCAAAAGGTTGACCGCAAGTAAAACCAGATAGCTGATGACCACCAGCGCGAGCGACAGCAGCCACGCTTCCCGGTAGCGCAACGCCTCGACATATTCGTAGATCGCGATTGAGGCCACCCGGGTTCTGCCGGGAATACTGCCGCCCACCATCAGGATCACCCCGAACTCTCCCATGGTATGGGCAAAAGCGAGAATCGCCGCCGCCACCAGGCCGTTTACGGTATTGGGCAGAACCACCCTGAAAAAAGCGCCCTTCTTTGAACAGCCAAGAACATAGGCCGATTCCAGGAGCCTCCGGTCGACCCTTTCAAAGGCGGTCTTCAAGGGCTGGAAGGCGTAGGGCAAACTGTGGGCCATCGCCGCAATCACGATGCCGGTAAAGGTAAAAACCAGGGGTGCGCCGGTCAGGTTCTCCCAGGATCTGCCGATCACCCCCTCCGGACCCATGACGATCAGGAGAAAAAAACCAAGGACCGTCGGCGGCAGCACCAGCGGCAGACCGATCAACGATTCGATCAGAAACCTGCCCCGGACCGGGTTAAAGACCAGCCAGCAGGTCAGCGGCGCGGCAATGATCAGGAGAACAACGGTGCTGATCAGGGCGAGCTTCGCGGAAAGATATAAAGGGGTCAGGTCCATGGGTTCCTTCGTGAATGCAAAATTAAAAATCACAACTTTCCGAGGTTGGCTAATCTCCCGATAATAAAGGGGTTTCGGCGATTTGTTAGTGCATGTGTTCCACAAGTAGCCAGAAGCCAGGAGAATAGCTTAAAGCTGAGTTGAGCAGCTTGTCTGCTCGTACGAAACTTATACCCGAAGGGTGAAAAGCTTAAGTTGAGCAGCTGGTCTGCTCTTACCGATTAGTTAAGTTAAGCAGCGTGCCTGCTTATACGAAACTTATGCCCTCTGGGCGAAAGCGAGCCTGCGAGACATCGAGACTTATACTCAAGGGGGTACTGAAGTGAGTACCCGAAGGGTGAAAAAATAAGTCATTCTGGCTTCTGGCTACTGGCTTCTGAATTCTCATCATGGAATGTCACTCCGACTCTGAACCATTTTATAACAGCAAATCAACGCCATAAGACATGTCGGAAAGTTGAGTAAAAATGATTTGCTGGAGTGAAGCGGTCCCGGCTTTCGCATTGTGCATTTTGCATTTTACATTTTGCATTTTGCATTTTGCATTCTTCCCTCACCGGTAGCCGAATTCATGTAGTACGGTGCGGCCCGTTTCACCGCGCATGAATTCGAGAAAATCACGCGCCGCCTCTTCATTGTCTCCGCCTGTGACCACGCAACCCTTCTGCACGATTTTCGGAGCCTCCGGCACCCGCCAGAAGAATCCCGGCCTGCCCTTCTCCGACAAGGCGAGGGACAAGGCGATCAAGCCGAGGTCGGTGCTGCCGTGCACTGCAAACTGAAAGGCCTGGGCCACGTTCTGCCCGTAGACCAGCCTGTCCCTGAGCCTCGGCAGAAAACCTTTCTCTTCAAGCGCCGCAAAAGCTGCGGCGCCATACGGCGCAGTCTCCGGAGTTGAAACGGAGATCCTCCTGACTCCTTCGTTCAGAATGACCTGCTGCCAGTTCTCTGCATCGGCGAACGACCGGTTTCCGGTCCAGAGCACAACTTCTCCGGTGGCATAGACAAAAGATTCCGCGCACACCCCCTCTTCGGCGAGAAGTTCCGGTCTGCGCGCGTCCGCAGCCAGAAAGAGATCGTAGGGAGCGCCCTTTTTGATCTGGGCATACAGTTTGCCGGTCGAGGAATACACCGTCTCCACCCTGCTCCCGGTTTCCGCGTGATAAACCTCGGAGATTTTTTCCATCGCCCCCATGAAGTTTGCCGCCGTCGCGATCATCACCACCTGCCGCTCCGCCGCCGCAAGGGGGAAAGCGCACAAGATGACCCAAACAACCGCTATCGGAATGGCAGGGATCTTCATGGTTTTTGTCAGACACCAATTCCTTTAATCGGCCCCTCGTAAAGAACCGCTTCAATCCCCAGTTTCTTCAGTTCCTCGCTCGGCTTTTCACCGATCTTTGTACAATAGACCTTTTCGCACCCGACCAGATTCTCAGCAATCTGCGAAAATCGCTCCGGGTTGAAGTCATGGCTCGTATCCCCGTCGGACAGAGGATGCGACACCCGGTTGGCCAGAAGCAGCCGGGTGCCACCTTCAACCTCATAGATCAGAAACCGGGCCGCCCGTCCGAAATGCTCATCCACATTCATCCCATCCGTCGAAACAATCGCTACCTGCATCACATTTTCTCCTTTATTTTTACCCTTACGAGTCACTCACACCCTTCGCCACGCTCAGGAATTACCGCTCAGAAAACTCCACCACCCGAGCCGCCCCCCCCTGCGGACAAGCCTCATATTTCACATGTCGAGGAGGCGAATATCCAAGGAAGAAGGTGTCCGGCCATCCACCCGGATGCCGAACACCTGATGACGCAGCAGATTCGCCTCCCCGGCTTGTGAAATCAGCTGCAGCCGGAGCCGGTGCCCGAGCACCCGCCCTCGGCGCACGATTTCCGGCGCCCTTTATAGGCATTGACCTCCCGGCCTGCATAGATCGCTTCCAACCCTTCTTCGATAAAGCCGTTCATCACCGCCACCTTCACCCCGGACTCTTGCAGCAGGGTTGCCGGGGTCTCGCCGATATTGCTGGTCAGCAGCGCCCGGCAATCGCCGAGGAGTCTGGTCAAGGCGGTCCAGCGGCGCACGCCGCCACCCGCTTCGGGGGTCTCCCGCTCGGCGACCAGCCGGAAGGAGTCACCCTGCTGTTCCCAGATCTGCAGTTTTTCCGCCTCGCCGAGATGCTGATTGACCAGCACCCCCTCGTTGGTCGAGACCGCCACGTAGGGTCGGGTGACTCCCTCGATCTTCGGCAGGGTCGCGCAGGCCGACAGACAGCCCCGAAACTCCTCGGTCTTATCATCATCAAGAAGCCCCACCGCATCGGCCCGGCAGCGGGTGCAGTGCCGCATCTGGGGCAGGTATTTCTCAGCCACATTGCGAATCCCGGCCATCTGCTCTTTCCCCGGCTGGGGCAGTTCACCAAACGGAGTGCCGACATTGGGGAACATCGCCATGCAGTTCAACAGGTCCGCCCCCAGCTCCTTCATTTTGGCGGCAATCGCCTCCACATGCTGGTCATTGATCCCCGGAATAACGATGGTGTTGATCTTGACGGTGATCCCGAATTTTTTCAGTTTGGCAATGGCCGCCAATTGTCGTTCAAGCAACAGCGTTGCTCCCTGGACCCCGTGGTAAACGATCTTGCCGTCTTTGATGAAGCTGTAGATCTTCGCCCCGATCGAAGGATCGACCGCGTTCACCGTAATCGTCACATGGGAGACATTCAGTTCGGCCAGCTCCTCGATATAGGGCCCGATACCCATCCCGTTTGAGGCGAGGCAGAGAATGGTTTCCGGGAACTTCCCGCTGATCAGCCGCATGGTGGTCATGGTCTCTTCCGGGTTGGCAAAAGGATCGCCCGGTCCGGCAATCCCGGCCACCGAGATCCGCGGCTCTTTATCGAGGACCTTCTCCATATAGACCAGGGCCTGGTCGGGGGAAAGAATGGTGCTGGTCACTCCGGGCCGCGATTCGTTGACGCAGTCGTATTTGCGGTTGCAGAAGTTGCACTGGATATTGCATTTCGGCGCCACCGGCAGATGGACCCGACCATATTGCCCCTTGATTTTCGCATTAAAACAAGGATGTCTGGAGTAGTCTTTGACCGGCTGAGAGTTTGTGGTTGTCATGGTGTCCTCTTTGCGGGGCTGAAGTTAAAAGTGAAGAGTTCAAAATTAAAAGTTAAAAGGAGTCGGGGATACGGTTCGAACGGTTTGAACGTTTTTCACATATACGAGTAGCCGACCGGTGACGAATCCTGCTTCACCTGGATCATTGCGTTGGCGATCCGGTCGAAGAGATGTTGCGCGCCCTCGTAACCGATATGGAGGATGCGCTGGCCGCCGACCCGGTCATGGATCGGGAAGCCGACCCGGATCAGGGGGATGGCAAGCTTTCTGGCCAGCGGGTAGCCCTTGGAATGGCCGATGATCAGGTCAGGCGCAAGCTCCGTTGCCCGACTCTCGATTTCGTGGAAATCGATATCATCATAGGTCTCCGGCGCGACTTCGCAGAGGCCGTCGGTGACCGCGGCCACCGCTTCTTTTAATCTGCCGCTTTTGCCGCCGGAGGCGCAGAGTACCGGCTGGACCCCGATCTCGGCGAGAAACCCGGCCAGGGCGACCACCAGATCCTCTTCGCCGTAAACAACCGCTTTTTTGCCGAACACATACTTGTGACCGTCAACCAGGCTGTCGATCAACCGGCCCCGCGCTCCGGCATAACGGGCCGGGGTCGCTTTGCCGGACAATCCTGCCAGCGCTGCAAAAAAGCGGTCGGTGGCGGCAACCCCGATCGGCATGGTCAGCCGCTGCTTTCCGACTCCGAAGCTCTTTTCCAGAAAAGTGCCGCCGCTCTCCTTGTCACTGATCGTCGAACCGAACTCGATGGTTGCGGCAGCTCCGCCCATGGTGCGGATCTCACCCAGCGGGGTGCCGCCGGCAGGAATCAGCTGATACTCGTCGAGGGCCGGGCCGTCCAGGGTATCGGAGATATCCGGCAGCACGGTGGCGGAAAGCGCAAAGGCCGCCAGCACTTCTTTCAAGTAGCGAAGATCGGCCGGAGACAAAAAACCGGGCAGAATATTCACCCGGCCGTTCGGCGGGGTCTCTTCGCAGAGGGTCGCAAGCACGCTCAACACCGCCGCGTGAAAGCCCTCCATATGGGTTCCCGAATAACTGGGGGTCGAGACCTTGACCAGGATCGGCATTTTTGCCGACTCTCCCGCTTCTTTCCGATACTCATGGACGATCAGGTTCAGATCATCGCCGATGGTCTCGGTCAGACAGGTGGTGGCGATCCCGATCATCTGCGGCTGGTATTTGTCGGTGACGTTTTTTAAGCCCTGCTTCAGATTCGCACCGCCGCCGTAGATCGCGTTTTTTTCGCCCAGGGATGAGGAGGCGATATCGATCGGTTCGTTGAAATGACTGATGATATACCGCCGCATATAGGTGGCGCACCCCTGTGAGCCGTGCAGATAGGGAACACTCCCCTCAATCCCGCGAAAGGCCAGACACGCCCCCAGAGGCTTGCAGAGTTTGCAGGCATTGGTCGTCGAAACATACTTCGGGAGCAGCCCCCGGCCGCCAACCGGCCGGGGGCTTTTGGGGGGATGAGGATGAGGAAGGGTCGTGGTTTCGCGATGGAGAATGGTTTCAGTTGCCATGGGATAATTTCCTTTATAATTCCGCACTGCGGGCGGAGTCGAAATTCTGCAGCGCCGTTTTCTGGTTCAGCTTGCGGGGCACCAGTCGCCAGACCGGACTCATCACCGATCCGTAAACCTCCTTGGCGAAGTTCATCATCCCCGCAAAACCGGCCAGCATCTCTTTTCGTTCGTGATTGTGGTCGCAGAAGGCGATCCCGAGTTTATAGGCGATCGGCCGCTCCTTGACCCCGCCGACGAAGATATCGACCTCCTTTTCCTGCAGGAAGCTCGACAGCTCCAGGGGGTTTGCGTCATCAACGATGATCGTGCCGTCGTCGGTGATCTCCTGCAACTCCTGGTAATCCTCCTTGGTGCCGGTCTGGGAGCCGACCATCACCACCTGCATCCCGAGATGACGAAAGGCCTTGACCAGCGAAAAGGCCTTGAACGCGCCGCCCACGTATATCGCGGCTTTCTTGCCGGTCAAGGCGGCACGGTATTTCTTCAAGGTCGGGACCAGGATTTCCAGCTCCTGCCGCACGATCTCTTTAGCCCGTTCAAGCATCTGTCGATCGCCGAAATGATTGGCCACCGCATAGAGAGATTCGGCCATGTCCTCGATCCCGAAATAGGAGACCCGGATCACCGGCGTCCCGTATTTTTCCTTCATCAGGTTGGCGAGGATCATGGTCGCCCCGGAACACTGGACCACGTTCAAGGCCGCGCCGTGGGCTCGTTTGATATCATCGACCCGGCCGTCGCCGGTGATGTTCGCCACCACTTCGACCCCCATCCGCTTGAAGTACTCGCGGATCAGCCAGATCTCGCCGGCCAGGTTGAAATCGCCCAGAATATTGATCGAGTGTTTTGCGATGTTCGCGATCTCACCGGTCCCGACCAGCCGGAACATGGCATTACAGGCCGCTTCATATCCGGCGCGCTTGTTACCCTTGAACCCTTCCGACTGGACCGGCAGCACCGGGATCCCCTTTTCTGCCGCAACCTTTTTACAGACCGCTTCGAGATCGTCACCGATGATCCCGACAATGCAGGTTGAGTAAACAAAGGCCGCCTTCGGCTGATAGCGGTCGATCAACTCATTCAGGGCGTCATGGAGCTTCTGCTCACCGCCGAAGATGACGTCTTTTTCCTGGAGATCAGTGGAGAATGACAAACGGTGCAGTTCCGGCCCGGAGGACAAAGCCCCGCGAATATCCCAGGTATAGACCGCGCAGCCGATCGGCCCGTGGACCAGATGCACGGCATCGGCAATCGGATAGAGAACCACCCGCGAACCGCAGAACACACAGGCCCGCTGACTCACCGCGCCGGCCAGGCTTTCCTTGTCGCACTCGATGGCAAAGGGCTTTCTCCCCTTGCGGTGGATCTGGTTCTGCCGTTCTGCAAATATCTGTTCCGCCATGACCGCCTCACAGGTTGGTTGTTGATTTGCAAACCTGTAAGAGCAAGCCCTGTGCCAGCGCAACACTTAAAGAATTTATTCAGTTATTCCGGGTAGATATCGCGGGAAGACGGCTTTCAGAATTGATCAGCAAGGGGCCGCGCCCACTCCCCCTGTCGGGTTGTTTACAATAATGAACGGAATGGGACAAAATTGAAGGGCGCCAGTGAAAACTGGGCGGGATTAAAAGGGATGGTCGGCATTTCCAACCCAGAGTGGTCCGCTTGTTATCCAAGGTGTCGCCGGAACTCGGAACTCTCCCCGAAACACCCATAACCTTAAGTTCACACCTCATCTCGACCACAAACCTATTGTTGACAATCGGCACACATGGTGAGACAATAGTCGTACGATGAAATATTTTAACTGGAATACAGAAAAAAATGAGAAGTTGCGAGAAGACCGCGGAGTCTCGTTCGAGGAAGCAGTTTTTGCTATTGAACAAGGGCAATTGCTTGATATTCTTGAACATCCAAACAAAGAGCAATATGAAAACCAAATGATATTCGTAGTCAAAATATTCAACTATGTGTGGCTGATTCCTTTTGTCGAGGATGAAAATGAGGTTTTTTTAAAGACCATCATCCCCAGCAGAAAAGCAACAAGGCAATATTTACATGGAGGCGGAGACAATGATTGATTTCACGGCAGAAGAAAAAGAATTACTGGAGTCATTTGAAAAAAATGAGTGGAAACCAATCAAAGGGAAAACGAAGAAGGTGTCTCTCTATCAGCAGATAGCAGTGTCCACTTTCAAAAAAGACAGCCGGGTAAATATTCGTATGTCCAGCAAAGACATTCATGCGATCCAGGTAAAAGCATTGGAGGAAGGCATTCCCTACCAAACCCTGATTTCCAGCATTCTTCACAAATATGTAGCTGGAAAATTGAAGGAAAAAGAACTTTAACCAATACATCAAACGGGCCTGCCAGGCCTGCAGCACAGCCGCCCCTGTCACAGGATAGTCAACAGTTCTATTCGTCCTTCAAGAACAATTTCAAATTTGATCGGCTGATCAGCCACATCGAGAACCGTCCTGATCCCGTATTGATCCGCTCTGATCTCCCTTTGCTGGATCAGCGGCTCAACCCCTTCGCGGACAATCGCCGCGATTCCTCCGGAACCGGTGAGCAACTGACGCAGGTTTCGATAACTGGCAATGTCGGAAACCAGAAAATCGATGCCAACAGATTCCCGATATTCACCAAAGCGCAGCGCGATCGCTGTCCCGCCTGCAAACAGACAACCATTCTCTCTTAAGAGCGGGCCGTTCAGGGCCTTGAGGGCAAATGCAATTTTCTGATGATGCGGTCGCTTAAACATCGCCATCAATTTGTGCATTAAAGCCCAGCTGCAATGCATCTATCAGTTGCTGTTCATGCGGTTCCAGAGCATTCAGATCCAGATGCCGCCAGTTTCTCCTGTAGATATCCAATGCTTCGGCTGGGGTCAACGCATCAACACCCTGCACCTGCCATGCGAGTTTCTTCAGTTGCGGGTATTCATCCAATTGAATTCGGGCCGGGATCATGCCGTCACGATTATCAGGGGGCAGAAAATCAGCGTCTTCAATGACACCGAAATCAAGGCCCAGGGCTGTTGCCGCATTAAGATAAGCCCCTATCGTTACCGAGGCTTCCCCTTTTTCAATTCGATGCAAAGTGACCCGGGACATCCCCGCAGCCTCCGCCAGGGTGGTTGCATTGATGCGCATGGCCTTGCGCTGGGTGCGAATCCGGCTTCCCAGCGCAGCGAGCATGTCGGCAGCTTTTTTTGATATGTTTGGTGCTTTTGCTGGCATAGTGATTCTCATTATATGCAAACAACACTATTTGTCAACAATGAGAAACGTTTTACCGGCAACCAAGGTGGCAAAACGTTGTTTCGGATTAATTGTCGAAGCGAGATATTGAAGAGATACTTTCAGTTGAGTATTAGGGACGAGACAGCCAGTTGGCAATCAACCCGCTGCCTGCCTCAATCGCCTTGAACCTGATGGAGACTGGTGCGGTGCAAGACACCGACACACGAGCAAGAAATACCGAGTGCTGGGAAAGAAGCTTTGATCACTGTGATGGAGAACTCTGCACATAACCTTCCCAAGAGGGAAAAATGGTTTTCCCATCCCTAGGGAGAAGAGTATGTCTTGACAAGGGCCTTTTAATGGATGACCCCTTTGTTGAACAAGGTGATGATCGTCAGAAGCATGCCCACCCTCACCATTGAACAACTGGTCATCCTGATCGGGGGCCTAGTTGTCGCCTTGACCCTGTTTCTCTGGCTGCGGTTCAGGAACCTGAAAAAGAAAAATCGAGTTTTTGGCGGATGTTTACCAATAGGTTCACCTTCCGCCTATTCCAATAGGTACGGAAGCCAGCCTATTCCAATAGGTAGGGCTTCCGCCTATTCTAATAGGTAAGGAAGACCACCTATCACGATTCACCCGTTCGCAACAGATGAGCAAAAAACCCAACAGATTGCTTGAT
>JAHJIQ010000019.1 GCA_018823285.1 Pseudomonadota bacterium | reverse complement strand
AGCAGCGCGATTTATCCAGCTTGAGTCAGTCAGCTTCTCGACTGGTAAAGAAAATGAAAGATGACGATCATTTACACGAAAAAGTGAATAAAATCATAATGTTGATTGGTTGATACCCATTTGTCAAGCCTGACCCTCGGATTTGTCTTCGACTTCACAGGGGATCTTTACCCCGGTACATTTATTGTTTTGCCTGTAGTTGCAGCATGTAAATGACACACCCATTATTTTTTCCTCCTGGTGATATTTGCAGTTCCATGGTTTCTAGGCAGGTTTTCCGGCCGAGAACTTGGCGCTCCATACCTTTCCTGCTGACTGATTGATCAGGGTTTCCGCCTCTGCCGGCGAAAGTGCGGCGGAAAGTTCACTGAGCGGTGCCTGGTCAGCGGCGAAAATTGGCCTGATCTGATCCGCCTCATAAACCATTCTTTCCGTGACTTTGATATCAACCAGCCCCGCCCTGGCCAGACCGCTGATGTACTCCTCCTCGCTGATCGCGCCTGCCACGCAGGAATTGTAAAGGGATTCCAACTCCCGTAATTTCGGTGGCAGTTCCGAGACGACAATGTCTGAGACCAGCATCCGGCCGCCCGGTTTTAATACCCGGTGAATCTCGGTGAAGACCTTATCTTTTTCGGGGGAGAGATTGATCACGCAGTTCGAGATCACCCAGTCAACCGAGTTGGCGGCAACCGGCATCTCCTCGATGATGCCTTTGCGGATTTCAATATTCCTCGCTCCTGCTTTGGTGATGTTTTTCCTGGCTCTCGCAATCATTTCATCCGTCATATCAATACCGATCACCCGTCCCTTCGGCCCGACTTTTTCTCCGGCGATCAGCAGATCAAAGCCCGCGCCGCTGCCAAGGTCGAGGACCGTGTCGCCTTTTTTCACCCCGCTGAAGGCAAGGGGGTTGCCGCACCCGAATGACGTGGCGGCGGCTTCCGGGTGTGAGTGAACCTCCGCTTGACCATATCCGGCCATGGTGGCATGCGGTTCTCCCTGCCGGGGCTTTGTGCCGCAGCAGGCTGATATGCCGCAGCATGAGGGGGCTGCTTTGCCGATCGCTTTGGCATAGGCCTTTGCTACACTGTCTCTGATGCTCGCAACGTTCTTCATGATGGTTTCTCCTTTATGGTGTTGATGTGTGCCTATATGCACATAACATGGTAAAAAAAATGCGGGTTCACTCCGGCGGGCAGCAGACCGCCATGCACTCCCTGATTTCCTGAGTGATTCGTTCAAACTCATCCAGAAAGGCCCGGCAGTTGAGGGAATAATACATATGCCGGGTTTCCTTTGCCGCAATGAGGATTCCAGCCTCAGCCATCATGTTCAGGTGTCGGGAGATCACCGACCGGTCCTGGGGCAGGTGGGAGGCGATGGTGCTGATATCGGCGCGGCCGTTCAGCATCAGGAATTTGATGATCGCGGCCCGGGCCGGTTCGGTAATCGACTTGAAGACCTTTGATTCAAAGGAGGCAATCAGTCTGTCCAGTTCGGGGGGAGTATGTTGTGCCAGCGGGATGTTCATGCAGCAATATTAGTGCATGGTCATGCACATGTCAAGCGGTACAAAAAATATTGAGGGTATCATTCATCCTGTTCGGGTATAAAATTGAATAACTTGCTGAGAGTGTGACGATATATTGCTTTGCTGGTAATCATTCAGGTCGCAGGGTTTAAATATTTGTACTATGGGATCGATCTGGGTATGGGGCGTCTTTGTATTGAAAACCATTGCCGGGTAAGGGTTTGCCGCCTGATCCGGAAAATTTTGACGAGTTGGCATGCCCCTTGCTTTATAATCTAGACAAGTTTGCAATAAAGTTTCTTCCAACAACTCTCTTTCTCCACGATGGCCGGTTTCTCCTCCCCCTAGGAACCGGCCATTTCCTTTTTTGGACTCCTGATTGATGACCTGATGCAGCCGAATACCCGATGTGATATATAGATGGCATGACGATGCGTGAAAAGCGGATACCAGTGGCCCTGGCGTCCTGCCTGGATTATCAGGCGGTCCACCTTGCAGATGCTGTTGATCGGGTTGTCTCCTCGGCCGGGTTCCGGTTAAGTCGAGGGAGTGTTGTGTTGCTGAAACCGAATCTGGTTGCGGCAGGCAGCACCAATCATCTTGCCTGCACCTCGGCGCATTTTGTGGCCGCTGTTGCCCAATGGTTTCTGGATCACGGTGCGAAGGTTCGGGTTGGTGATTCTCCGGCCTTCGGGAGCGCCCGGATGGTGATGAAGGCCACCGGAATGACGGAGGCGCTTTCGCATCTTGATGTCAAAGTGGTCAATTTCAGTCGAGGGATAAAAACCGCTCTCCCCTGTGGGTTTTCGGTGCCGATAGCAGCCGAAGCCCTTGACTGCGATCTTCTGATCAATCTCCCGAAAGTAAAGGCGCACAGCCAGTTGTATGTAAGTCTGGCGGTGAAGAACTATTTCGGGGTGGTCTGCGGCTGGCGGAAGGCCCTGCACCATGCGGTCCACGGCGATATCGGGAACCGGTTCGAGTCCCTTCTGGCCGATCTGCCCGAGCTTTTTCCCGGATCATTCACGATTGTTGACGGGATCACCGCCATGCACAAGGCGGGGCCGATGCGGGGAGAACCCTATCCCCTTGGAATTGTCGGGGCAACGTTTGATCCGGTGGCGCTCGACACCGCATTGCTGGAGATTATCGGCGCTGATCCGGAGCGGTCGATCCTGATGCAGGAGCATATTCGCCGGGGCCTGCCGGGGACAGATCTGGAAAACATCACCTATCCGCTGCGCAGACCACCGGAGTTGACGGTGGATGACTTTCAGCTGCCGGACACGCTGAAGCCGGTGACCTTTCATCCATTGCGGATGGCCGTTTCCGGGTGTCGACGAATTGTTGCCGGATTCAATGACCGGTAAAGTGATTCTTGCAGACTGACTCTTTACAACTGCCGGATTTACAGATATTCTTGCACTCTTTTAAAATGCAAATCTTTCAAATAATGACTGGCCATTTATCGAGCCATTGGCAAGGAGCTGAAAACAATGCTGTTCAATCTGAAAGGAAAAGTGGCGCTGGTGACCGGGAGTTCCCGGGGAATAGGCAAGGCCATTGTGACGAGGCTTGCCGAAAACGGGGTTGATATTGTCGTCAACTATATCAGGCACCGGGGTGATGCCGAGGAGACGGCGGCCCTGATCAAAGGGAAAGGGGCGCGTTGTCTGGTGGTCAAGGCAAACGTTGCCAATGATGAAGATGTGGATATGATGTTCGAGCAGATCAGCAGTCAGTTCGGGCGGCTTGATTTTCTGATCAGCAACGCCGCTTCCGGGGTGTTGAAACCGGTCATGGAGCTGACCGGACGCCACTGGAACTGGGCGATGGATATCAATGCCCGTTCTCTTCTGACCCTCGCCCAGAAGGCAATGCCGCTGATGCCTCACGGCGGGAGGATCATTGCCGTCTCAAGTCTTGGCGCCGTCCGGGCGGTTGAGAACTATACTGCGGTGGGTGCTTCCAAGGCGGCACTGGAATCGTTGGTCCGGCATCTGGCCGTTGAACTTGGGCCGAAAGGGATTCTGGTGAACACCATCAGCGCCGGGGCCGTTGATACCGAAGCCCTGAAAAAATTTCCCAATCGTGAGCAGATCCTGGGCACCGCCCGGGAGCGTACCCCGGTCGGCCGCCTGACCACCCCTGATGATGTCGCCGATGTGGCCCTCTTTCTCTGCAGTCATCTGGCCGATATGATTCACGGGCAGACGGTTGTGGTCGATGGCGGCTACTCCATACGGGCGTAAAAGTCGAGACAGGCGCAATTGCTGCGGCGCTATGGAGTCCGGCGGATCATTAAGAAGGCAGAAGTCAGAAGTCAGAAGCCAGGAGTCAGAAGGCAGAAGTCAGAAGCCAGGAGAAAAGCTTAAAGCTGAGTTGAGCAGCTTGCCTGCTCGTACGAAACTTATACCCGAAGGGTGAAAAGCTGAGTTGAGCAGCTTGCCTGCTCGTACCGATAAGCGAACTTGTGAGACATCGAGACTTATACTCCTCAAGGGGGTACCGAAGTGAGTACCCGAAGGGTGAAATAATCAGTCGTTCTGGCTTCAGGATTCTAATCTTGGAATGCTACCATGACTTGGGACTATTTTATGACAGCAAACCAATATCTTAAGACGAGTCAGAAAGTTTGGTCATTGATATGGCCGGACTTCATGCTCCTTGCGTCTGCACCGGGCTCAACTTTTACGGATTTTATGTGATGTTTTGGTCAAATTCTCCGGCCAGCCAATTTGCTTCTTCCCAATCTTTGCAAGACTGCTTTGATGTTCAATAATCATGCTGAAATAATCCTTGCCTCAGGATCGCCCAGGAGGAAGAGATTTCTTGAGGAGTTGGGGCTTCTGTTTTCGGTGCAGGTGGCGGATGTTGATGAAACGGCGCGGCCGGGCGAGAGGCCGGAACAATTTGTCCGTAGACTGGCGCTCGAAAAGGCAGAGGCGGTTGCCCCTCTGCATCGGGAAGCCTATGTGATCGGGGCGGATACGGTGGTGGTTCTGGCGGGGAAAATACTTGGCAAGCCAGACGGTTCTGCCGAAGCTCTGACCATGCTGCAAAGTCTTTCCGGCCGGACCCACGAGGTGTGGACCGGTTTTGCGATCTGTAGAAATGGTGACAAAACCAGGGTGACCGGTGCGGTCCGCACCGAAGTGACTTTTATCGATGCTTCCGACGATCTCCTTGCCGCTTATGTGGGTTCAGGAGAACCTCTGGACAAGGCCGGAGCATACGGGATTCAGGGGCGGGGGGGGCTGCTGGTGGCAAGTATAACCGGTTCCTACAGCAATGTGGTCGGGCTGCCCATGGCGGAGCTGGTTGCCGCACTTCTTGATCTTGGTGCGATCAACCCTCTGGTGTTATCCGGGGACGGCGTTAAGGGTTTGACAAACTCTATCCCTCTGTAATATTGTGAGCGTGATTTTGTTTGGTGTAAGCCGTTCACATCCTAAAAATTATCATGGGTGAAATACAATGGGAATAACTTCGATTATCGTTCTGGCCGTGCTCATCGCCTTGTTTGTCTATGGTATCGGCATCTTCAACACGCTGGTAAGGCTCCGGAATCGTTACAAAAATGCCTTTGCTCAGATCGAGGTTCAGCTCAAAAGGCGCTATGACCTGATCCCGAATCTGGTCGAAACCGCCAAGGCCTATATGAAGCATGAGAGCGAGACCCTGGAGAATGTGATTGCCGCGAGAAATTCCGCGGCCAAAGGTCTTGCTGCTGCGGCTTCCGATCCCGGCAATGCCCAGGCAATGCAGGGTCTGATGGGCGCTGAAGGGGCGTTGGCCGGGGCGATGAGCCGGTTCAACGTGGTCATGGAGGCCTATCCGGACCTGAAGGCCAACCAGAATATGATGCAGCTCTCCGAAGAACTGACCAGCACCGAAAACAAGGTCGCTTTTTCCCGCCAGGCCTTCAACGACCAGGTGATGGCCTATAATACCTATAAGCAGTCCTTCCCGCCGGTGGTCTTTGCTGCCGCCTTCGGCCACGGTCCTGATGCCACCCTGCTTCAGTTTGAAGACAGTGCGGCAATCCAGGCGGCGCCGAAAGTCTCATTCTAGAATACGGTTTCAAGCGATGAATTTTTTCGAGGCACAGGACAACGCCCGGCAGAGTACCGGCAGAATGGTGCTGTTCTTTGTTCTGGCGGTACTGACGATCGTGCTCATGACCAACCTGCTGGTGATGGTGGTTTTCGGCTTTGTCGACACCCGGGAGGTTACTGCGGCAACCGTTCTCAGCCAGTTCGACTGGCAGGTTTTCGGGGCGATTGGCGCCGGGGTCATTGCCATAGTCACCCTGGGAAGCCTCTACAAGATCATGTCTCTTTCCGGCGGTGGCGCAAGTGTCGCCGAAATGATGGGTGGTGAGCTGATCGTCGACGGCACCGGGGACACTAACAAACAGAAGATCCTGAACGTGGTCGAGGAGATGGCCATTGCCTCGGGGTCCCCGGTGCCGCCTGTCTATCTCCTTCATGAACCGGGAATCAACGCCTTTGCCGCCGGCTATTCCACAAGCGACGCCGTGATCGGGGTCACCAGCGGGGCCATTGAAACCCTGAGCCGCGATGAACTCCAGGGGGTGATTGCCCATGAGTTCAGCCACATCCTGAACGGCGACATGCGGTTGAATATCCGGCTGATCGGGATGCTGCACGGGATACTGCTGATCGGTCTGATCGGTTATTACATCATGCGTTCCACTTCACGCTCCTCCCGGGGTTCCAAGAACAGCGGGGGAGGGATCGTCTTTCTGGGGATCGGGCTGATGATCATCGGGTACTCCGGCACCTTTTTCGGGAACCTGATCAAGGCTGCGGTGAGCCGGCAGCGCGAATTCCTGGCCGATGCTTCGGCAGTGCAGTTTACACGTAATCCGGATGGGATAGGTGGCGCCCTGATTAGAATTGGCGCATCCCAGGCCGGTTCGATTCTGGTCAACGCCAATAGTTCTGAAATCAGCCACGCCCTTTTCAGCCAGGGATTTACCGGTTTCTTCAGCTCTCTTTTTGCGACCCACCCACCCCTTGCCGAGCGGATCAGCAGGGTTCTGCCGGATTGGGACGGAAGTTTTGACTCCTCCAGAGCATCAAGGACCGTGACCGAACATATCCGGGCTCAGGAGGATGCCGATGAGCTCAGGATAAAGGCAACGATGGCGGCGGGAATTGCTGCCTCCATGCAGAATGAAACCGCATTTAAGCATATCGGTCGCCCCAATGCAGTCCATCTGGGCTATGCGCATCAGCTGATTCAGGAAATCCCGGAGCTGCTCAAAAAAGCCGCCCATAATCCCTATGCTGCCCGTGCGGTGGTCTATTTTCTGCTCCTGGATCACGATCCGGTGATCCGTGATCGCCAGCTTGAGCATCTGAGCACTGCCGCAGACCATGGTGTGTATCAGGAAACGATGAAGCTCGTGATCAAGATCGGTTCGGTGGGCCATGAGTACAGGCTGCCGCTGGTTGATATGGCCCTGCCGGCCCTCCGGCAGCTGACCCCGGATCAGTACGTGCTTTTTCAGAACAACCTTAATGCCCTGATCGAGATGGATGGACGGGTGAGCCTGTTTGAGTGGTCGATCCGCAAGATCGTGCTGCACCATCTTGAACTGGTTTTCAGCAACAAACCTGCCGGCGGCAAACATGATCTGTCAATGGAACAGGCCGGAAAATCGTGCGCTGTCCTTCTCTCGGTGCTTGCTTACTCCAGTGAACAGAAGGGCCTGAATCACCAGGAGACATTTGCCAAAGGGGCTGCAAAACTGGATGTGAAGATCCATCTCCTGCCAAAAAATGAGATCAGTCGCGACAAGCTGGACAGCTCGCTCAATGAACTGGCCGGATTGAAACCAATGGACAAGGAAAAACTCCTGAAAGCCTGCGGAGCCTGCGCCGCTGCGGATGGCCATATAGCGCCGGTGGAGGCTGAACTGGTGCGAGTGATCGCCGACACCCTGGACTGCCCGGTGCCGCCCTTTATTGTCTAGGGTCCTGTTGTCGTTGGGTAATCGTGGCAAATATTCACTGCCACAGGCATGAAGGCCATGCTGGATCACCCTTCGACACGCTCAGGGGGAACGGTATTTATCCCGCAAACAGTATTTCCGGTCATCCTGATGGTGAGCATGTCGCACTATCGAAGGATGAAGTGGTCCGAGCGATCCCATATTAACGGACAGAACCAACCAATCAGCACACTCGCCAGGGCATCTTTCAGGACATTCTGGAAAAGTCGCCGATCTTCAGGAAAAGGTGGGAAATAGAGGTCAAAAGAGCCAGGCGGTTGTTCCTGATCTTTTCGTCTTCGGCCATGACCATGACCTTGTCGAAGAACAGGTCGACCGGTTCTTTCATCTTGAGGATTACCTCCATGGCCTTCTGATAATTCTGCCCCTCAAGCAGAGGGGCTGCTTCAGAGCTTATCTCCTGCAAAGCCTGATACAGTACTTTCTCGGCAGGGTCGGTCAGTAAGGTCTGCTCAATTCTATCTGTTTTGTGGTCTTTGATGATATTACGGACCCTTTTGAATGAACCGGCCAGGATGGTAAAAGTTTCTTCACCCTGAACGGCAGCCAGGGCATCGATCCTGAGCGAGCAATCGATAATATCATCAAAATCAATCGAGGTGACCGCTTCAATGGCGGTAATCGGCAGCTCCGGGGAGACCCGGTCGTTGGTGTAGCGGCCCTTGATAAAGTCAACGACTGCGGTGAGAACAGCACCCCTCTCTTCGGTAATCCTGGCGCCGTAAAGATCGAGGGCGTGGTTGATCAGTTCGGTGAGCGAAATGCGGAAGCCCTTGTTTCTGATGATATGCAGAAGGCCAAGGGAGAGCCGTCTCAGACCGTAGGGGTCGGTGGTGCCGGTCGGTTGCTTGCCGATCCCGAAACAACCGGTGATGGTATCAATCCGATCGGCCAGGCTGACCATGGCGCCGATGGTGGTCGCCGGCAGAGCGCTGCCTGCCCGAACCGGCATGTAATGCTCGGCAATGGCGTCGGCAACTTCTGACGTTTCGCCTTCCAGCAGGGCATAGGCTTTTCCCATCAGTCCCTGCAGGGAAGGAAATTCATTGACGATTTCCGTCAGAAGATCAGTTTTGGCAAGTCTTGCCGCCCGACGGGCGTCAACTGACGAATCCGGAGCGATCTTGCCGGCCAGCCAGCCGGTGAGCGCTTCAATTCGATCGGTTTTTTCAAGCATGGTTCCGAGCCCGGCCTGGAACACAACCCCGGAAAGGTCTTTGATCCGGTCCCCCAGTTTGTGGTTCTGGTCTTCCTTGAAAAAGAAGAGGGCGTCTTCAAGCCTTGCCCGGAGAACCCGTTGATGACCTTCAACAGCGAGGCTCTGGTCACGGGTTTCGGTGTTGTTAACGGCGATGAAGTTCGGCAGCAGATTGCCTGCATCATCGACAACGGCAAAGTATTTCTGGTGTTCGCGCATCGAGGTGATGAGCACCTCTTTGGGCAGGGCCAGGAACTTGCGGTCGAAGGTGCCGCAAACCGCATGGGGCTTTTCCACCAGATTGGTCACGATGTCGACCAGGTCCTCGTCGGGGAGGATGCGGCCGCCGGCTTTTTCCGCACGGCTGGTGATCTCGGCAATAACCGCCTGCCGCCTCTCTTCGGGGTCGGCCAGAACATGGGCCTGACGAAGTTTGCCGAGATAGTCTTCCAGGCTGTCTGTCTCGAAGCTGCCGGGGGCCATGAACCGGTGCCCCCTGGTGGTGGCTCCGCTTGTCACATTATTGATGGTGCAGGGGATTGTGCTGTTGCCGTACCGGGCGAGAACCCATTGGACCGGTCTGGCAAAGCTGCTCCTGCCGCTGCCCCAGCGCATGGATTTCGGGAAAGGAATCTGGGTGATCATCTCGGTCAGGAGTTCGGGAAGCAGCTTTTCGGTGCTTTCTCCTTTTTTCTCGACCACCACCATCAGATATTCGCCTTTCGGGGTTTCGGTGATCCTGATCTCGTCCATGCTGACCCCTTTGGAGCGGGCGAAGCCTTCGGCGGTTTTGGTGGGTTTGTTGTCACCGTCGAAAGCGGCGGCCCTGGGCGGGCCGAGTATTTCCTGTCTGCTGTCCTGCTGACCGGAGACCAGCCCCTTCACGCTGATGGTCAGACGGCGGGGGGTCGCTACGGTAACTATTCCCTGGTGGGCGAGACCGAGGTCCTTCAGTTTCCGGTCCATCAGGCGGGCCATATTTTCCCGGGTAGGGGTGATGTAGCCCGCCGGAATCTCCTCGGTGCCTATCTCAAACAGTAATTCCTGCTGCATTGTCAATTCTCGTGGTTAAATGAATAAGTGTTTCATCTCTCAGGTGTTCAGGCATCAGGCCATTCGATCGTGGCAAAGGTGCTTAATCCCTCAGCCAGGTTTCTAACGGTGACCGTGAACCATCTGATGTCTTTGTTCCCGGACAGCTTTACGGCAATGGCCTTGGTGATCTGCTCAACGGAAAGATGACTGTCAGGTGTTCCGCTGATCAGGTCGGCCCAGTTTAAGTTATGCAGGGTCACTTCTTCAACCATTTTTATCAGATCTTCAATCCAGATGAAATGTCTGAACCGCAGGCAGATGTCGGCAACTCCCCAGCGCCCGAGAGACCTGGGCATGCTGTTGTCTTTCTGGCTTGCCTGGGGGGGGTAAATCGGCACCCGGGTCTCAAGGGTCAGATCATCTTCCTGGTCAAGGGACCCGTGCATCCGGCAGCTGTATTCATTGATCCCGACCCCACCCTGACCGTGTCCGGTTTTCAGGAAGTAGGGAAATTCTATCTCCATATGGGCTTCTTCGGCCTGGAGTTTTGCCTTCATCTCCTCAAGGATGAGGTGGAAGCTTTCCAGATTGATATTGCCGTGGAAACGGTTCAGGATTTCCACAAACCTGCTCATGTGGGTGCCCTTGAAGTGGTGGGGCAGGTTGACGAACATGTTGACGGTCGCCACCGTCTGCTGGTGGTGGTGGGCCTTGTCCAGAACCGAGATGGGATATGAAATGTTTTTCACGCCGACTTTCTTGATACTGATGCGGCGGTGATCGTGCTGGCTTTGGATATCTTTCATGCCTTTGTCAGGGCAGGGTAATGGCAGGTGATGAATCTGCAGTTGTCTGGAGGCGACTCCCGGGTGAAGCTTAAGTCGAGCAGCTCGTCTGCTCGTACGAAACCTATACCCGAAGAGTGAAATAGTATGGCTTATCGTCTGATATGACGCTCGACAGCCTCAAGCAGTTCACTCATATCGGCCGATTTGACGATGAAGGCATCCGAAGCCCACGATGAAAGGTCCTGTTTGAACTCCTGGTAAGCGGAACTTAAGATTACCGGCAGATCGGGAGAGGCCTCCTTGATCTTTCGCAGCACATCGATGCCGTTCATTCCGGGCATATTGATATCAAGGATCACGAGGTTTGGCTTTGTGCCTTTCAGGATGTTCAGCGCTTCCTCTCCATTCATCGCTGAAAGCACTTCGTACCCGGCATCTTCAAGTTCTTCACGGTAGAGGAGGTGGATGCTCTCTTCGTCATCAACAAGCAGAATCTTGTGCATATATGGGCCTCATTGTATTCATCCCGGTTATTCAGGCCAGGGTTAGGTTGTGTACGGCTTTGTGCCCTGCAGGCAATCAGATCTTGGCTTCCCTCAGGTATTTTGCGGCATCTTCCGGCGGCAGAGGATTAATGTAAAACCCGGAACCCCACTCGAATCCGGCAATGGAAGTGAGCTTGGGCATGATTTCAAAATGCCAGTGATAATATTCAAGGGGCTCTGAACGCAGCGGAGCGGTATGCAGGACAAAATTATAGGGGACCCCGGGGATACAGGCGTCGAGCCTTCGCATCACCTCGGAAAAGATCGAGGTGAGTCTTTCGTAACGGTCTTTGCCCATGGAGCTGTATGAGTATTCGTGGTGTTTCGGCAGAATCCACATTTCAAAAGGTGAACGGGGAGCGTATGGGGTGATGGCGATGAAATGTTCGTTCTGGCTGACGATTCTTATGTCCTGCTTGATCTCCTGGCGGATAATGTCGCAGTAAACGCATCGGTCTTTGTACTTGTAATAGTTTTTGCTGCCCTCCAGTTCCGAGACGATAAGGCGCGGCAAAACGGGCAGGGCGACCAATTGTGAGTGGGAGTGTTCAAGAGAGGCGCCGGCGGCACGGCCGAAGTTCTTGAAGATCATCGCGTAACGGAAACGGGGGTCCCGCTCAAGGTCGGTTATCCGGTCTCTGAAGGCCCAGAAGACCTGAATCATGAGTTCATGGGGGAGGTGTGAGAAAGAGGCGTTGTGGTCCGGGGTTTCGACAATGACCTCGTGGGCGCCGATCCCGTTCATTTTATCGTAGAGGCCTTCTCCCTCCTTGTCGATATCCCCTTCAATCACCAGCGCCGGGTATTTGTTCGGAACCACCCGCAGGCTCCAGCCGGGCTGGTTGGCAAACCCCTGATTTCGTCCATAGCTGAGAACTTCCGACGGGGTTGTGGATTCGTTGCCTGGGCAGAGAGGGCAGAATCCACCCTTGCTGTTGTTCCCCTCAACAATGAAATCGGTGGGCCGCTTACCGCGTTCGGTTGAGATAATTATCCAGCGACCGAGAATAGGGTCTTTGCGAAGTTCAGGCATTTTTCATCAGGTTCTTGATTTTTCGTCGGCTTCCTGTCTGGTTTTGCATTCAATACAATAGGTGGTTACGGGTCTGGCCTCCAGTCTTTCTATGCTGATCTCGTCCCCACATTCATCACAGATGCCATACGTCCCGTTTTCTATTCGGTCGGAAGCTTTTTTGATCTTGTTCAGAAGTTTGCGTTCCCTGTCCCGGATTCTGAGTTCAAAGCTGCGGTCCGATTCAGCCGAGGCCCGGTCGGTCGGGTCGGGGTAATTGTCACTGTGATCGGTCATCTCGGAAATAGTTTTGTCAGCTTCGCTAAGAATGCTGGAGCTCATCTCTTCAAGTTTAAGCTTGAAATGAGCCAGTTTCTTCTCGTCCATTTGCAGTGTCTCCCAATTGGCTGTTACTGAAAACAGTTGTTTTTTTTAGCAAAAAATGTCCCGGGCCATTTCACCAAGAGAGCGGTCGCTGCCGGGTAAGCAAAACGGCAGGTCCGATAATTAATGGGATCCGGGTACTCGTACAGCATAGCAAAACGAAGAAAAAAAACGAAGAGGAACCAAGAGTTTTTTCAGGGTTGCTCTCAGCCGGTCATTTTAAAAATCTTTTTAAAAAAACCAGTGTCAGCCTCCGATTCTTTTTCTTCTTCGAGCTTCGCAAATTCAGCAAGTATCTCTTTCTGTCGGTCGGTGAGGTTCCCGGGGATCTTGACAGTGACCACGACGATCATGTTTCCCCTGCCCTTCCCACGGAGGGACGGGACTCCCTCGGAGCGGATGGTGAACCTCTGGCCGGACTGGGTGCCGGGGGGAATCTCGAGTGTGGAGTCTCCGTGGATGGTCGGGATTTCCGGGGTACAACCGAGCGCTGCCTGGGTCATGGACAGTGGCAATTCAAGGTAGATGTCCTGGCCGTCCCTCTGGAACAACTCATGGTTTTCAATATAGAGGAAGACGTACAGGTCACCGGCCGGGCCACCTCTTCTTCCGCCCTCGCCTTCACCGGTCAGCCTCATTCTGGCGCCGTTATCCACTCCGGCCGGAATCTTGAGGGAAACTTTCTTCTTCTTTTCGAGCAATCCCTTGCCGTCGCAATCGGTGCAGGGCTCTTTTATGATCTGGCCACGACCGCCACAGGAAGGGCAGGTGCTGCTGACGCTGAAAAATCCCTGGCTCCGCATGATCTGGCCGCGACCCTGGCACGTGGAACATGTCTCAGGCTGGTGGCCTGGTCTGATTCCTGATCCTTCGCAGGTCCAGCAGGTGTCCGGTTTGGATATTTCGATCTCTTTTTCAGTGCCATGGACCGCTTCCATAAAGGTGATGGACAGGTCATAACGAAGATCCGCGCCATGAACCGGGCCGTTGGCGGACCTGCGGGAACCGCCGCCAAAGCCGAAAAGGTCCTCGAAGATATCACCGAAATTGGAAAAGATATCATTGAAATTGCCGGGCCCGCCGCTGTAGCCGCTGCTCTTCAGCCCTTCGATGCCGTAGTGGTCGTATATTTTCCTTTTCTCAAGATTGCCGAGGACTTCGTAGGCCTCCGCCGCTTCCTTGAACTTTTCTTCCGCCTTTTTGTCACCCTGATTGCGGTCGGGGTGATACTTCATGGCTATCTTGCGGTAGGCTTTCTTGATCTCGTCGGTGGAGGCCGACTGGGAAACGCCAAGTATGTCGTAGTATTCTTTAGGCATGGATGGCTGAAAAACTATTCGTTGACAGCGTTCTTGGTTTCGACGGTCTTGGGCTTTTCTACTTTGACGTTGCCGAGCTCCTGCAGGTTTTCAAAGGTGACTTCCCCTGCGGCAATCTCGCGCAGGGTCATGATGTTTTCCTTGTTTTTGCCGGCAACCAGGAACGGTCTGCCTTTGCGGTGCTGCTTTACCCTGGCGACCGCAAGATGGATCAAGGCAAAACGGTTTTCATTCCCTACTTTGGAGAGACAGTCTTCTACAGTAATTCTTGCCATGGCGAAAATATTCCTCCTGAAAAAAATTGAGCGGATACGGCTTTTTCTGCCCGGAGGGAAAACCCGGAATGAAAATTGCGGTGATTCCTTGCCGTATGCGCCTGAATAACCGGTTGTTCTTATGTCTGCATTTGAATTGGCGGTTCCGGGACGAATTGTCGGCGACGGAACAAATACCTGTTCAATAATAAAAGCAGAACAAAGGATTATAGCTGTTCTCCTCTTTTTGGCAATTCTTTTTTAGTGTTTTTTCGGCGTGGGATATTGATGTTGTGATCGTCCCGAGCGACAAGCGATGGCATGAAACATGCAGATTTGCCCAGGCATGAATATTTTTCGCCGGATTGAAAAAGGGTTTTCAGCTTTTCAGGTTGATTATATTCGGCGTGAAGTTGTCCGGTAACCATGCTTTACCCATTGCAGGGCAATGATCCTCGGTTGCCATTCTTTTCGTGAATGTTTCTGGGCAAGGGGCGCTTGATTTTTCAGGAGAGATAAATGGTGGTCATCATCAGGGAAAATTTTTCCCAGCCAGGCAGAGATTGCCAATCAGGTTTCTGCAGTTGCTTGCATCATCAAGGTGTTGTGTCCGTTCTTAAAAAAAGGTTGATGGAGAGATTTGTGATGAAGGGAATACTTCTCTTTTTATTGATTATGGCCTTGTCCGGGTGTTCCGTCGGTGTCAGGACGCCACTTGTTGATGCAAGGTTTGAGACGGGATCGAAGCTTTTGGGGATCAATTCCGGCGTTCGGGTTGTCTTTCCCGACAGGCATTTCGATCACGCTGAAGCTCTTTCTGAAAGGTACGGACCTGCCTGGAGAAATATCCAGGGCGGTTATCCGGAGTACAGATTCAATTGAGGCTCCCTATAGGCTGTCAAGCTATGGAATTGGATCTGCGCCACAATCAGGTGTGTGAAATAGTATATTCAGGGAGGCGTTATATGAACAGAGGACTTCTTGTGGGCAGGATGTTTACACTGCTGTTTTTGCTGGGCGGGGGAGTTGTTTCGGCCGCTGGCGGCGGGCAGGAGTTTTCCTGGCAGCATCCTGAGGCAAAAGAGGGCGGATACCCTGCTTCGCTGGAGTACAGAGGGTACTATCATAATTATCCGCACACCCTTCCTCCGGATTATGTGTTCAGAACCGGAAGGGTTTTCGGCCCGGCACCGGCAGTTTTCAACTGGCGGGATCCGCTCGCTTTTTTCAGGGGGGAAGGGGCCGGGGCCCGTGGTTCGCGAGGTCGGGAAAGGAAGGAGGGGGGAAGTCTTGAGGGCGGACTTCCGGTGCAGGTGGCGGAACTGGTTGCCCGACTGCTGGCAAACAGCCGGGAGGATTTTACCGATGAGTACGTCCTGGCGGTCAGCACCTTCGTAAACCTGAATGATCTGTATGTCACTTCTTCGCTGGGCAGGTTTCTGGCCGAGCAGCTTGTGGCTGAGCTGCAGTCCCGTGGGGCTGAAGTTGTCGAGATACGCAAAACGCCTGCCATTATGATCAGGCAGCGGGAAGGTGAGTATGGTTTATCGAGAGATATGGACGAACTCAGCTTCGTTCAGGGCGCCCAGGGGGTGGTGACGGGAACGTATGCTGTTTCCGGGGACAGGATTTTCCTGAATGCGAGGGTGCTGAGAAATTCCGACAATCTGATTCTCGCTTCGGCAAGTCTTGCCCTGGAGATCGATCGGGAGATCAGGTATATGCTGGCAGATGAGAAGAGTTCCGGCCGGAGGGTGCTGAAGACCACGGCCGCGGTCCCGGTCCGGTCTTTTGCGGAAGTGACCGGCCACTATCAGCCGGTGGAGGAATGATCATGGATGCAGGAAACAAGGTGAACAGTGCGATGGCCCGTCTGCTTGCGGCGGCCGTGATCCTGATCGCGCTTTGCGGGTGCCTGCCTGGAAAGGCGAGATACGGCGGAACCGTGTCGGTCGTTACGCCTGATTTTTTCGGCATCAGTGAGGAGATTACAAATCAGCTGACTGTAAATCTCAGGAAAGATCTGGCTCCGGATCACCGGATGATTCTGACCACCTTTGTCAATATTGATGATCTTTATGAAACATCGCGTTTCGGCAGGGCGATTACCGAGTCTCTTGCCACCCGGATGTTCAGAAAAGGTTTCGGGGTTGTGGAGATCAGAAAGATGTCGGAAGTGATGGTCCGGAAAAATGGCGGGGAGCTTGCTCTCACCAGAGATACCTCCCTTCTCTCCGGGCAGCACAAGGTCGAAGCAGTGGTGACGGGGACCTATACCCTGACTCCGGATACCCTGATTCTCAATGTCAGAATGCTTGAAGCCGCAACTCAGGACGTGCTTTCGGTTGCCGGTCTTGAGGTGCAGAGATCGCATCTTCTCAATGCCATGCTTGCGGTAGGAGACGGCTTGGTCGACAGCCGGTTGTCGGCCTATGAGAAGTAATGACAACGGTGGAAAAGTGTGCCGGAGGAGTATGGATATGAAGGAAATTGCTACGGTTCTTTTGCTGATTTTACTACTGTCAGGCTGCTCTGCGGCAATGGGCCGGGTGAGTCGTGATTCCGGCCGCCAGGCGCCGGTGGTCTACGTCCATCCGCTGCAGAATGTGTATGGCCGGGCAAGCCTGGCGGTGCTTCCTTTTCAGGTCCCGGAAGGGAGGGAAGGGGCCTTTTCAGATCAGGTCGCCGCGCTGTTCCGGGACGTGCTGCTGGGAAAAAGATCGTTTCCGCTGGTAAAGCTGGTAGATCAGGAGTATGGCGATCCGGTGGAGGCGGCTGCCATCGGACGGAAAGCAGGGGTGGATCTGGTCCTGGCCGGACGGGTCAATTATGTTGTTTCCGGTACTGAGTTGGGAGGGGCGGGGGTGGATGTCTCCATCAGGCTTATCAACACCTCAACCGGGAACACGGTCTGGTACATCAGGCAGAGTTGTAAGTATCCGTGGGAATATCCCGACAACAACTTTATGAAAAGAGTCCTGGCGGCGATGGTGATGGAAAACCCGCGGGAACCTCTTCCCGGCCAGGCGGTTCCAGAGCTGTTGGCCAGGGTTGCGGTCGATATGGCAGACGTTGTGGCAGGATATGCGTATCTGAACTGAAGGTTCAAACTGCTCCATTCCAGAGCCACCTTATATAAGAACAAGAAGGGGCTCTGGAAATGTTTTATAGCCGGATGCCCGTTATTTGCACCCTTCGGGTATACGTTTCGTTCGAGCAGACAAGCTGCTCACTTAAGCTTTATCAAAAGGATTTTTCAGCAGCAGGGTCTGCTCCCTTCCTGGTCCGACCGACAGCATATAGGGGGGGGTGCCGGTCATGTCTTCGATGCGCTTCACATAATCACGGGCGGCCTGCGGCAGATCGGCCGGATCCCTGACCTGACTGATTTCCTCCTGCCAGCCCCTGATTTCCTCATATTGCGGGACAAGCTTGCCGACCTGGCGGATGTTGCCCGGCATGGCATCAAACCGCTTGCCTTCACACAGGTATGAATCGGCGATCTTTAACGTTTGATGACCGCTCAGAACATCAAGTTTGGTGATGGCAAGACCGGTTATTCCGTTCAGCCGGACCGCTTCCCGGGCCAGAACCGCATCAAGCCAGCCGCAGCGCCTTTTGCGCCCGGTCGTTGCTCCGAACTCGCCACCCTTCCTCTGCAGGGAATCCCCGGTTTCATCAAAGAGTTCAGAGGGGAAAGGTCCTTCTCCGACCCTGGTGGTGTATGCCTTCAGGATGCCGATGACCTCGTCAATATGGCTGGGGCCGAAACCGCTGCCCGTGCAGGCATTTCCGGATACGGTGTTCGATGAGGTCACAAAAGGATAGGTCCCGTGGTCGATATCGAGCTGGGTGCCCTGCGCGCCTTCGAAGAGGATGTGGCGTCCTGCCTTTCTCGCCTCGTCGAGTTCCACGGAGACATTGCCGACGAATGGCCCGAGTTTTTCGGCGAAGTCGAGATACTCGCTGTAGACTTCGTCGAAGGATATCGCTTTCTGATTGTATTTCTTGGTCAAAAGGAAATTCTTTTCTTCAACGTTTTCCCGGAGTTTATCGCTGAACAGATCCGGATCAAGAATGTCGCCGATCTTGACCCCGGAGCGGAGGATCTTGTCGCCGTAACATGGCCCGATGCCCCGGCCGGTGGTGCCGATTTTGGCCCCATCCTTTTTGGATTGTTCGCTGGCGCCGTCCAGAAGCCGGTGGTAGGGCATGATCAGATGGGCATTATGACTTATCATCAGCCGGTCAGGGGTGACAGGCAGGCCGCTCGCGGAGAGTTTGTGCATCTCTTCCAGCAGAACGCCCGGGTCGATGACCACGCCGTTGCCGATCATGCATTTTTTGTTTTCGTACAGGATGCCGGAAGGGATCAGATGGAACACGTATTTGGTTCCTTCAACCACCAGGGTGTGGCCGGCGTTGTTGCCTCCCTGGAATCTTACCACATAATCAGCATACCGGGTCAGAAGGTCGACGATTTTCCCCTTTCCCTCGTCACCCCATTGGGTGCCGATAATTACCACGTTAGCCATGCAAATCTCCTCGGATAAAAAAAACAAAAGGCCCCGGCGGGGGCTTGATCTATTGCCGACGATCGTGGTAATGCCGGATGCCGGACAACGACTGCACCATAGCCAAAGCGGGTTTAAAAGTCAATCATCAGGACAAGGGTGCTTCTTCCCGGTCGCGGGAGGAGTCTTCTTGACAGTGCATGGCAAATACCGTAACCTCACTTCCATTATTTTCCCTGCCGGAAAGCCTCATTACGATGGGTTCGCACCGGCAGGATCCAGCAATTATTTTCAGAGGGTATCACAGGGATGTTCGGAATCGGATTGCCTGAGCTGATCCTTATCATGGGTATCGCACTTATCGTGGTCGGGCCGGAAAAATTGCCGGAACTGGCCAGGGGCCTGGCAAAACAGGTTCTGGAGTTGAAAAAAGCGGCCAATCTTTTCAAGGAAAGCCTGAAAGAAGAGGCGGATGACTCGAAGCCTTGGGAGCAGAACCTGCCCGAGGGTTTTTCACGGCCCGAGGAGCTTGCCGCCGCCGGACGCAAGGTCATTGAGGGCAACAGGCCCCAAGGAGATAACCCGGTTCTGGAGGATGGAGCTGGCCCGGGGAAGGCTCTTTATCCCGATTCACAGGATGGCGATGTCGTTTCGGCTCCCGAAATGACTGAAACCGATGCCGGTAAAAATGTAGATGGCCGATGAAAACCCGATCGCCGGATTTTTCGGTGAACATTTCAAGGAACTGCGGCAGAGAGTGATTGTCTCGTTTGTCGCGGTGATGATTTTTACCGGAGTTGCCTATCTTTTTGCCGAGCAGATATCGTTTTTTCTTATGAAGCCGATATTTGCGGCAGAGCCTTCCCTTTCGGGTCTGGTCTACACCAATCTTACCGAAGCATTTGTCAGTTACCTGAAGATCTCTGTTCTGGCCGGACTTGGCGCCGGGTTCCCGGTTTTCTGCTATGAACTGTGGATGTTTGTCGGCCCCGGACTGAAGAGACATGAAAAACGTCTTGCCCTGACCGTGACGTTCTGGGCGACCATTCTTTTCGGCGCCGGAGTGCTGTTTGCCTATTTTATCGCCTTGCCCCGGATTCTCTCTTTTTTCATGAGTTTCAGCGGGGAGCAACTGAGCGCCATGCCTCGACTTGATGCATACCTGACCTTTGTGGCGAGAACCTCTCTGGCTTTCGGCCTCGCCTTTGAGATTCCTTTTCTGATGATGGCTGCCGGTAGAACAGGAATTCTTGACCGGGGATATTTTATTGAAAAGAGGTGGTTGAGTTATCTCGGGATTCTGGTTCTTTCCTTTCTGCTGACGGCCGGTGATTTTCTCGGGGCTTTCCTGCTGGCCCTGCCTTTGTTCGTGCTGTATGAGTCCGGAATCATCCTGCTCTTTATTTTCTCAGGGAAAAAGAAGGTGAAAGAGGCCCCGGAGAGCAAGGATCTCGCCGGTTGAGGGTTGTCCGCCTCACGCATATTACTCAATTTTCTGACTTGTCTAAGATATTGGTTTGCTGTCATAAAAAAATCCCAAGCCATGGCGGCACTCCATGATTAGAAGCCAGGAGCCAGGAGCCAGGAGCCAGGAGCCAGGAGCCAGGAGCCAGAATGACTGATTTTTTCACCCTTCGGGTATAAGTTTCGTGAGAGCAGGCCAGCTGCTCAACTCAGCTTTATCGGGAGATTAACATAACTCAGAAAGTTGAGTTGATTACTTCGCGATCGGGGACACTTCGTCTTTCAGCAGACAGCACGAGATGCGTTTGACGGGACGTCCCGACCGGTCGTAAGGAATATTGCCCGGCTGCAGGATCCTGTTCATCACACACCCCTCAGGGATTTGCAGGGGAAAAAGCCGGTCTTCGGTGATCCCCGGACGATGGACCAGCCGGTTGTTCTGTATTTCCAGGGAGTGGATGGGATGGTCCTCGCAGAGGGGACATCGGTATACCCTGCCGTTGGGGAAGACGAAATAGTTGTCGGCGACCACCCCTGCACAATGGAATGTTTCGCCTTCGTCAAGAAACACCCGCGGATAGGAGGTGGTGATACCGAAACCGGCTGTTTTTGCAGCTACCGCAGGGATTTTTTCCAGCCACTCTTCGGGGGTCAGCTGGAGGTCGGCACCGTCAGCTGCTGATTTTCCCCGCAGGCCGATGACCTGGATGAAAAATCGGTTGACCTTCATGGCGGCAAGAAGTTCCGGCATTTTGGCCAGTTGATCAAGATTCATGCGGCTGACCGTATAGATCACGCTGACCTTGAACCCTTTTTTTACTGCACTTTTCAAGTTTCCGGTACAGGTTGCAAAACTCCCTTCACCCCGGATCCGGTCATTTGTTTCAGCGTCCGGCCCGTCAAGACTGAAGCTCAAGACGGCATCCTCGGGGGAGATTCGGTTCAGGAGGTCATGAAACAGGTAGCCGTTGGTATCCACGGTCACGGAACGGTAGCCCAGTTTCCCGGCGAGCTTGATCCCCGTACTCAAGTGGGGATGTAGAGTCGGTTCCCCACCAAGAAAAATCACATTTGTTTCCTTGTCCGGGTCGTGGAAGAGCTCAAGCCATTCCATCATCGTCTGTTCACTGATCGCTGCGCTGCCGTGCTGCTCCGGATTGATATAGCAGTGGCGGCAGGAGAGGTTGCAGGCGGTCAGGATGTGGAGAAAGACGTTTCTCTCCTGCGGTTTGAAGCCGACGGTTCTGACTGCGGCGTGGGTCATCTGGAAATCTTCTCCCGTTCAGTCCTGAGCAAGAATATGCCTGGCGAGAAGGCTGTCCTGCCAGTAGGCGTTTTTGCCGTTGCGGAAGAAAGAGCGGAACAGGTCGAGGCTCTCGGCCCGGCAGATTCCGGTGACGATCTCCACTTCCATTGCCCGATAGAGCGGATTGAGGGAAGCAAGTTCAAGATCTGTTCCTCCACCCATGACATCTTCAAAGGCATAAACGATTCTTCGGACACCGTTCAGAAGAAGGGTTGCGAAACACATCAGGCAGGGTTCCATGGTTGAGTAGACGGTCGTCTCCGGGATTTTTGCCGCGTTCTTTGCATCGGCAAAGAGGCTGCGGAGGGCCACTATTTCAGCGTGATCAAGCTCGTTTGCGGCCGGGCCGCAGCTGTTTACTCTTCTGCCGGTTGCGACAATCCGCCCCTGGTGGACCATGACACAGCCCACCGGGAATTCTCCGGCGGCAAGTGCGCCTCTGGCCTCATCTAGGGCGGCCAGCATATGGGTGTGATCATCATTATTCATGCGGCACAATAGTTCAGGGTGGTTATCACTCAATACGTTCAGATGAAGCGTTCATAGTAGTAGCAATCCGGGGTGTCGGCAAGAGGGAAATGGTCTTTCCCGGTGGATGTCGGGAAGACCGGGAGTTGTTTTTGGCAGGGTGGAATCCATTCGTTGAACAGTAAATGGGTCGGGAAAGCAGGAGGCGGATTCCCGGCAAATGTATTTCCGCTCAGGGAGTTGTTCTGGTAGAATGTGTTGTCTAAACCCGTCTGCTTATCCCGCTCTTCCGGGGATGAGGGCCGCCTGATTTTTCATGCGATTCTGCGTAATGATTCAAGCCGGGTAAACCAGCAACAATTATCTCAGGAGAACCAATTTCAGGATGCAGCAGGTTACCATGGCATTTGCCCTGCTTCTCGGGGCCGGACTGGTGATGGCCCAGATCGGCAAGCTTCTGAAGCTTCCTTCGGTTACCGGATATATTCTTGCCGGGGTGCTTCTCGGCCCTTCCGGCTTTGGACTCATTTCCGGAGAAACATCGGGCGATCAGCTTCGACATTTCTCGGAAATTGCCCTGATGCTGATTGCCTTCGGCATAGGAGAGCAGATCGAGTTCAAGGAAGTGAAGAAGGTGTTAAGATCGGTGGGGTATATCGGAGTTGGCGAGACCACCGGTTCCTTTATTCTGGTTGCCGTCAGTTGCTATCTGGTGGCGGTATTCAGCGGAGTGGGAGGCGGAACATGGCAATTCGTTGATTATCTGGTCCTGGCGCTTCTGCTGGGCGCGATTTCCGTGGCGACGGCCCCTGCCACCACCCTGCATGTAACGAGAGAACTCGGGGCGAGAGGGCCGCTTACCTCCACTCTGCTTGCTGTAGTTGCGGTCGACAATGGTCTGGCGATCATGTACTTCGGCTTTGCCGTGGCCGCGGTGAACAATCTGCTGGTCAGTGGCAACGGCTCTTTTGCCCACACGGTTCTTGTCAGTCTTAGGGAGATCGGCTTTTCGCTGCTTCTGGGAGCGTCAACCGGGATGGTGATCGGTTATGTGCTGCACAGGTTGAAAAACAAAGGGGAGATGCTGTCCGCCGGACTTGCCCTGCTGCTGCTCTGTGGAGAAAGCGCCCGGATGCTTCACCTGTCACCGCTTCTTGCAGGAATGGCTGCCGGCTGCACCATCATCAATCATGATAAAAGGGATGTCCGCCTTTTCAGGGCGGTACGTGATTTTGAGCCTCCGGTCCACATCCTGTTTTTCACTCTGGCAGGGTCCCATCTTAATCTGGCCGCGGTAAGCTACGCCGGGTGGTTGGGGCTGGCCTATTTTCTCTTCCGGATCGTCGGGAAAATTTCCGGAGCCTGGCTGGGGGGGAAAGCTGCCGGTGCCCCCAGGATTATCCAGAGTTGTCTTGGTCATGCCTTAACCCCGCAGGCGGGGGTGGCGATCGGGTTGGTTTTTCTGGTCTCCGGGAATCCGGCGCTTTCGGGATTTGCCGAAATTATCACCCCGGTGGTCCTGACGGGGGTGGTTCTTTCGGAGCTGGTGGGTCCGATTTTGACCAGGTTCGCCTTGCACCGGGCAGGAGAGACAGGAGGTGTTGTCGTTGAATGCGGGGCTGGCCCCTCTTCTCCAGACGGCAGCATGGACCAGAAAAAGCGACAGAATCTTATGCGCAGCAATGACGGGGTTGTCATTCTGCCATGGACCTGGAAGAAGCTGGTTCCACCGGCGGAGCAGGACGGGGTGGTGATTTTTGGCGCGTCCCATTACGCCACGGTGGGTGGCCTTGCCCGACTTGCCACGATTATTGCCCATTATTTCCACGCCCTCCCCATGGCAGTGAGGGTGCAGAAGCCAAAGGTGGTGATCAGGGAACCGGAAAAATTGTTTTTCAGGGAAACGGATGAAACCCGGGCGATGGGGTATCCACTGTTGAAAAAACTGGTCAGGGATAAGGATGTTGCCGATGGAATATCTTCTGCGGTACTGGAGGAGAATACGAAGTGCCTGATTCTGGGTTATCCGATAGAGGGAACTATTCAGGGTTTTCAGAAGGTGGTCGAACAGGTGGCGGAGAAGGCGGTTTGTCCGGTGGTGGTCATCCGTTTCTACGGGATACTCCATACCGAGAGGATTCTGGTGCCCCTGGCCGACATGGAACAGCTTGAGGAGGTAAGTGCAATCGTCAAGGCCCTTTCTCTGGTCGGTGAACACAGCATAACCCTTCTTCGCCTGCTGCCCTATGATCATCCGGTCAGGGATGTCGCCGACAATGAAAAAATTCTGACCGACTGGATTGCGCAGCATGAAATTGTCTGCAAGAAGTTCTGCTGCAAGATCGTTTCATCGGATTCCCGACTTGAGACCATATACCGCGAGGCCGAGAATCACGATCTTGTGGTCATGGGCGCCCCGAAGCGTTCCCGTTTCCAGAGGCTGATCTTCGGCTCACTGGCTGAAGCGGTCTCGAAAGATTGTCATAAGCCCATGCTGATTGTCCATAACCCCGAGCAAACTCCCTGATGATTTGTTTTCGCAGGATGGATTGCAGGACTTCCCATGGTGATCCTTGCCTTGAAATGAAGGTGAAAATCGATTAGTAGGAGAGTCCTGTCGCATTGCAACGGAGGATCGTGAAAACATCAGTGAAAAATGTAAGGCAGCGGCTTGAGGAAAGAGAAAGAAATACTCTTTCTCCCTATGCCTGCTTAAGTTCCGAGAGCCGCGGCAGGATGCGTCCCGAGGAGGAGTGTCATCTCCGCACGGCGTTCCAGCGGGACCGGGACCGGATCGTTTACAGCCAGGCCTTCAGGAGATTGAAACATAAGACCCAGGTTTTTCTGGCTCCCACGGGGGACCACTGCAGGACCAGGCTGACCCATACCCTGGAAGTTTCCGAGATCGCCCGGACCATGGCCCGGGCCATGGGACTGAACGAGGATCTGGTTGAAGCCGTCTCGCTGGGGCATGACCTTGGCCATACTCCTTTCGGACACGCGGGGGAATCGGTACTGAACGATCTGGTCAGCGGCGGGTTTTCCCATTTTCGCCAGTCCTTGCGGGTTGTCGATTTTCTTGAGAACGATGGCCGGGGGCTCAATCTCACTTACGAAGTCAGGGACGGGATTGCCAAGCATTCCAAGGGGTACGGAGAAGTGATTCCCGCCGACAGCAATGAGCTGCCGGAGACAGCTGAGGGATGTCTGGTCCGGTATGCCGACATCATTGCCTATCTGAGCCATGACCTTGATGATGCGATTCAAAGCCGGATCATTACTGAGAAGGATATTCCCGAAGAGTGCCAGAGGGTTATGGGCGTGAGCCATTCAAGACGGATCATGAGCATGGTCGAGGGGGTTATTTCCCATACGGTTCCGGTGCAGTGCGAAAATGGCGGCCGAAAGCTGAAGTTTTCCATCGATCCTGAAGTCGGGGGAGCCATGCAGGTCCTGCGTGATTTTCTGTTCCATCGGGTGTATCGATCCCCGCAGGTTCATAATGAGTTTGTCAAGGCGAGCAAAATGCTGAAGGACCTGTATACCTATTTTATGGAAAATGAGGATGTCCTTGAAGAGGAGGCTGGGGATAGCGGGGCAGGGTCATCTCTGGAGCGCAGGGTGTGTGATTTCATTGCCTCAATGTCCGACCGACATGCCCAGAATCTATATCGAAAGCTGTTTGTGCCTGACACCTGATAGAAAAGAAGCTTCTCTTCCGGAGGTTTTTCCGGAAGAGGACACTGTTGTCCGGCGGTTCAAAATAAAACAACGATAATCCATTGAAGGAGAGCGAGAGGTGTCTGAAGAAGTGAAATTTGTGCCATATGACGTTGCCAGGAAGATAGTTGGCGAGATTGTTGATGAGGAGCATCTCCATGAACCGGATCGCCGGGTTTTGACGGTGTACGGGGTGAACGGGAAGGAAATCTGCTGGTTTGACACCGAAGAGCTGATGGGTGAGCTGGACATCAAGAAAATGGACAAGGACAAGGCAAAAGAGGTAGCGGTGGAATATGTGTTCAACCATATCCCGGTCTGGGCGGTTGAGGATATGGTGAAAGCATTGGAAAAGAATGCGGGGTAAACAGAAATCAGGAGGTGGAGTGTCGGCAGCCGGTGTATCCGGTTGGTTTCCGGTCTGCCCGGAGGAGAAATTTATTCAAACCCCTTCAGGCATGGGAGGGACGCGATCCGCTCCCAGGGTGTACCCGCCGTCCAGCTTGAGGGTCGATCCGGTCATGAAATCTGCATTGAACAGGAGAAACCTGATCGCCTGCAGGACATCCTCTCTATTGCCTGTTCGTTCGAGCAGGGTGTGGTCGATAATCGCCTGCTGTTGTACTCGGTCCAGCATCCCCCATCCTCTGGTCCCTTCAGCGTGTCGGCCGGCAAAAAATCCAAGCATCAGTTCATTGACCCGGACTTTCGGGGCACCCTCTCTCGCCCAGGTTTCGGTCAAAAGTGAGATCGCCCGGTTCGCCGCGCTGTAGCCGTCATTGAAAATCATCCCGGCCGGACCGCTGCGGCCTACAACACCGGCGATGGAAGAGATGTTGATCACCGATCCGCCGGATTTTTTAAGCAATGGCAGGGCGTGATGGAAAACCCAGCGTTTAGCCATCAGGGTTGTTTCTAGCTCCATGGTCCATTGCTCCGGGACATATTGGCCGTGGACAACGGGCATTCCGCCCCGTTCAATGTTGTTGATCAGGATGTGGAGTTCTCCGAAGCTTGCTTCAATATTCCGCAGAAGAGTCTGTATCTGGTCCGGGGCTCGCAGGTCGACCTTCACCGCCAGGTGACTACCACCAAGGGCTTCAAGTTGCCGACACATGGCTGCGGACTCGTCGGGCCAGTCGTCGTGGTAGGTCATGGCCACGGTTGCGCCCTGATCCGCCAGAAAAAAGCCGATATCTCTGCCGATTCCCTTGCCGCCGCCGAGAACAAGTGCTTTTTTTTCTCTTATCTCCATGATTTTATGTTGAATCTGATTGGGATATGGCTGGCCCTGCTTCAGGTCATGTTGCAGGAGTTGGATTGATGGGATTCCGGTCCGTTTCAGGCGTCGATATCGTCGATTACCCGCAGCAGCAGTCGATGGCCCGGGTAAATGATATTGTCTTCCATGCTGTTCCACTGCCTGATTTTTTCAGGGGTGGTCTGGAACTTCTCGGCGATTGCCCAGAGTGAATCTCCACCTTTCACCTGATAATAGGTCAGTTTCGCTCCGGTGAGTTTGCTGCTCGATTTTTCGGGCTCACCAGACTTCGCGGAACCATTCTTGTTGAGATTGACTCTCAGGACTTTGCCGGGTTTTTGATCGTTTGCCGGGTTATTTGAGGAATCAGCAAGAGTTGCCAGCCTGTCGTCTCCGGTTTCATTGGTATCCTGAAGATAAAAAGCCAGTTGCTGGCCGGCCCGGAGGCTGTTGAGATTGTTGAGGCCGTTCCAGGCCGCAATCATGTGCATGGGTACATTGTACCGGCGGGCAAGCTCGGAAATGGTCTCGCCGCGCTTTACCTTGTGAAGAACCAGGTTTTCCGGGGCCATGTCGGCCGGGGTGATTCTGCCGGCAACCTGGTTTTCTTCGAAAAGCTTGTAGCTGGTTGTTTTGTATGGAATCCTGAGGCGCTGCCCCGCTTTCAATTCCGCTGTCCGGAGGTTGTTGGCTTTCAGCAGTGTCTTTTTGTTGATATTGTAGTTATTGCAGATCCTGGTCAGGGAATCCCCTTTCTTGACCACGTGGGTTTTGTAGCTGGTTGTGACAATGGCGTTGACCCGGGGCAGTCTGGCCTCAATCAGTTCCTTTTTGCCCGGCGGTACTTTGAGCGGATATCGTTTAACTTCCGGGGGGGTGATGGCGCGCCGCAACTGTCGGTTGAGGTCGCGCAGATATTCAAGTTGCAGGTCTCCGGCAACCGCCACAGCCTGGAGAGATGTCCAGCGGGGGACTTCCAGAATCTCATATTCAAGTGGGGGTTCATATTCGATATCGGTGAACCCGTACTTTTCCGGGTCTTTGGCGATCATGATGGCGGCGATAAGTTTTGGCACGTAATACTTGGTTTCGCGTTTGATGTGGGAGCTGTTGGCAAGAGTCCAGAAATCGGTGGACCCGGTTTTTTTAATGGCCTTGCCGATTCTGCCCGCGCCCCCGTTGTAAGCAGCTGTTGCCAGATGCCAGGAATTGAAATCCCGGTATAGGTCTTTGAGGAAGGAGATCGCTGCCGCAGTTGATTTGACAGGGTCACGGCGCTCGTCGACGTAATTGTCGATTTTCAGGCCATACATCCTGCCGGTGCTGCGAAGAAATTGCCATGGTCCGGCCGCTCGGGCACTTGAGTAAGCAGTCAGAAGAAAGCCGCTCTCGATCATCGGCAGATATGCGAGATCCAGGGGCATTCCGGCTTCCTTTAGCTTCTTCTGAATCATGGGCAGATAGCGTGCTGAACGGGAGAGCCATTTCCGAAAATTCTCAGGCTGGGTGTGCTGGAAATGATCCAGAAAGAACTGGACCTTACGGTTCATGGCCATGGGGTAATCGTAAGTGATTTCAGGAATTGTATCCGTTTCCTCAGTAAGTAGGGAAGAAAGCGATTCACTCTGGTTTTCTTCCTGGGCTTCAAATGAGGTTATTTCTTCTTCACTTGGCAACGGGATCTCGTCTATGACAACTGCGTCGGTTTCAATCGCGGCTATTTCAAGCGCAGGGTTTTTGGTGTCGTTCTCCGGGTCTTCTTCCACGAGGCTTTCAGGTGATCCTGTTTCCTGGGTAATGCTCGCAATCTCAGAGTTGCCGTCCGGGAAGTCATTTCCCTGGATTGCGTGAGAGGTGATTCCGTATCCGGAGGTGGACGGGAGGCAGGACGAAAGGCTCAGGCAGAGAACAATGAGCCCCATGGTCTGGAAGGGTGCAAAAAAGAGGTTCAGCGCGGGAGCAAGGAATTTCAAGGCCCTGCAGGGATATGCGGGCTTCATGGAGCTATCGTTCATGTTTTCCTTGGCAGGATATGGTTGTGGTTAAATCCGGTCAGGCGGCTGTCTTCGACTTTCCCCTGATTGGTACCCTGATGGGCGCCATATTGTTATGTATCGAAAAATAACCGGATTTCTCAAATAGTTTTTTTTAACTGAGAAAGTCTGTATATGCAAATAAAAACGGTGTGACGACTTGATTTTGTTGAAAAAATTGTGAAATATGCCATAGTGCGGGGCTGCAGGTTCCGATCAGTGGATAAACTACGGGAACGCCATTACCGGCACTCCTGCCGGGAAAATAGATTATGTTAAGAAGACTTTTTTTTCTCTTGCTGGGTACAGGTACATCCCTGGGTGCGGTCGGCTTGCTGCTGTTCTCATGGCTTGTGGTTCTGGACCCTGGTGAGGAGATTCAGCAGGCCAGCATCGAAAAGATCCTGGCGGTTGAGAGCCCTGTTTATTACAGCGGGGGAAAGGACAAGGTCGGGGTGTTTTTCGAGACCGCCCACCGTCAGTACGTTCCATACGAGCATATTCCTCAAGAATTCATCTCCGGGATCATCGCCGCCGAAGACCGGAAATTTTTCAGTCATTACGGGATAGATGTTCTCGGGGTACTGAGAGCAATTGCCGCCAATATCAGGGCAGGTCGAGTGGTGCAAGGCGGGAGCACCATTACCCAGCAGACCGCCAAAAACCTGTTCAAGCGCAAAGACCGGTCGATCGCCTCAAAACTCAAAGAGCTTCTTTTTGCCCTGCGGCTTGAATATCACTACCCGAAAGAGAAGATCCTTGAATTTTATGCCAATCAGTTCTATGTGAGCGGCAACGGCAGGGGGCTTGGCGTTGCCGCCCGTTATTATTTCAACAAGGATGCCTCTGAGCTGAATCTGCTTGAATGCGCTTTCATTGCCGGAAGTGTCAAGCGCCCCAATTATTACAATCCTTTTATTAAAAAAGATGAAGCCGACCAGGCGGCCGCACGGGAGAGATCCCGCCTGCGTGTCAAATACGTCCTGGGGCAGATGGCCAGGAACGGGCTTTTGAGTCAGCCGGTTTTTGAGGAAAATCTCGGGCAGGAGATCCCTTTCAACCAGGGGAAGATGTATTTCTCGCTGAACACGATCATGGATATGGTCAAAGAGGCCATGGATGAACCGGAGGTAGTCGAGGCTTTCAGTGAGCATGGCATCAGCAATATGGCGACCTCCGGGGTGAAGGTCATTACCAGTATTGAAAAAGACCTTCAGGAGAAAAGTTTTTATACCCTGCGCAAGGAGCTGTCTCGCCTGGATGTGCGTTTGCGCGGGTATGAAAGGGAAGCGGTGCAGCAGGAATATCTGGCTAATAACAGAAACATCGAACGTGAGGAGGGCAGGGGGTCATTTCATTTCGGGCGGGTCATTCAAATTGAAGATGGCGCTATGCCCAGGATAAGCGTCGCGATTGACGGGACCAGGCCTGATCGGTCTGACGCTTATATAGACCGCAAAGGGTTGATGAATCTGCTGACACCTTTCGTCAAACATGAGAAGCAGCTCTGGTCCACGGCGGGCAAGAGTGATATTCCCAAGCTTCTTGCAATGCTTAAGGAAGGGGATCTCGTTTACGTCAGTGTCCGAGACGTTGATGCTGATACCGGAGCGCAAATTCTTGACCTTGAGAAATATCCGCAGGTCCAGGGTGGTCTTCTGGCGATGCGGGAAGGGATGATCCGGGCCATGGTCGGCGGGATGGAAAACCGTTATTTCAATCGGGCCATTTCTGCCAGGAGACCCATGGGCTCGGTCGTGAAGCCTCTCGTCTATGCCGCGGCACTCCAGCTGGGCTGGAACACCATGGACGTGCTGAATAACGAACGGAATGTGTTTGTGTACCAGAACATGCCTTATTTCCCCAGGCCTGACCACACCAGCCCCTACAAGGGGGTTTCCATGAGCTGGGCGGGTGTTCATTCAGAGAATCTTGCCACAATCTGGCTTCTTTACCACCTCTGCGACCATCTCTCCCTTGCCCAGTTTAAAGATGTGCTTGCCTTTCTGTCACTGGACCAGTTGCCGGAAGAGTCCGCTACCGCATACAAGAGAAGAATCCGCGATTCTTTCGGGATTGTCGTTGATGATGATGCCCTCTACGAAATCGCTTTTTCCCGGGCTATTACCGAGCTTGAGCCGGATCTGATATTTGCCGGCAAAATGAAAGAGTATGAAATCGTCAGCAAGTTTCATTACGGTACAAATTTTGACAAGTTTGTTGAAGCTGTTGATGAAGATCTTGGGCTGGTAGAAAATGCAGATGGTAAAAGAACGGAAAACATATATGAAGATGAATCCCTCAGAGAGGAAAAAGATCGCAAGAAAAAACTGAAAGAGGCAAAATTGCGGAAAAGTCTCCTGAAACAGAACTATCTGAGGTATAAAAAATTCCTTGATGGGCTTAATCAGGTCAAGATCAGTGTCGCTTCTCTGGCGGAGGAGTCTGAAGAGATTCCCATTTACCGCAACCAGCAGACCGGCGATTATATCTACCATGAACTTGAGAGAAAAGAGCCGGAGCCTGGAGAAGAAAATGGAGAGGGTCTGGAAGGTGTGGTGGAGTATGAGCCTGTTCCGGTGGAATGGCGCAAGGTGGATCGGTCGGAGCTGGTCAGAAGCATCTCTTCAATGCAGGGAAATGAGGAGGAAGAATTCTGGGACGGAGTGCTGATTGACAACATGCTGGCATCCGGCACCATTGAACTTCTGAACGAGGTCATTGAAAAGGAGTATACTGTCCTGAATGAATTGCCTCCATACAGTCAGGAGGTCCTCTACAAGGTGCGTGATTTCAGGGTTATGGCCGGGCTCCAGTATATTATCGGCCTTTGCCGGGCCATGGGTATTGAAAGCAAGCTGGATCCGGTTCTCTCTTTCCCTCTCGGGTCCAATGTCCTGAGCCTTCTCGAAGTGGCAAGAGCTTATGAAGGGATGCTCACCGGCAGCATCAGATGGAATGGCGATCAGGGCGGCGGAGAGAATCTGTCGATTATCGAAAGCATTGAAGGGAGCGATGGTGAGATTATTTTTAAGCCGCTCCAGACAGAGAGGCAGGTTCTGGCCCAGGAGACTTCGATTGCCCTGGGTGATATTCTAAGAAAAGTTGTCAAATATGGAACTGGAAGGTATGCTGACCAGAATATTAAATTGACCAGCAATGATCCGGAACTGAACAGGCAGCTTACCGAACTTGATATTGATGTGCCGGTCGTCGGCAAGACCGGAACTGCCAACAGATTCACGAATGCCAGTTTTGCCGGAGGAGTGCCCGGGATAATCCAGGGGAATGGTTTCTCGTTTCCTGAAGGGTATATTCTGACGGCATATGTGGGTTTCGATGACAACACGCCGATGGTCTGGAAAACCACAAACATAACCGGTTCGGCAGGTGCTCTGCCGGCCTGGACCAGTGTCGCCGGCCACATACTGAAAACCAGGGGGTACGCAGCCAAGCTCGATCTGGTTGACATATCCTTTTCGGGGATCACTGAATATCCCCTTTCATACCCGGCCCTGGGGCAGATGGAAATCAGGGTCGATCCCAAAAGAGGCGGCTTGGCAAGCACCGAGACTCAATCTGACGCGACTATCCTGACCTTTGGGGAAGAGATCAGCGGCGGACGGATCAAGCCGGCAAGATTTTTCAAACCTTACTGGATGTCTGAACAAAGATGAAACGCCGTTTACACCTTCTAGATTCACCCTTCGGGTTTAAGTCTCGTACGAGCAGACTGGTCCCTCAACTTGGCTTTATCGTTTTAATTCTGACCTATATTATGGCCCTCAGCGGGTGCGCTCCGAGCAAAGTGGCGCCACCTTCTTCCGGGGAATACACCATTGAAAAGCATGTTGCCCGGGAGCCTTTTTCGGAAGCAGCTGAGCGTGGAGGCCCGGACTCGGAATTGATTGCCAGTTCCTCCGGGTCTGACCTGGATCTGAAGCAGGGTGGGGCGGCTGGAGGAGCTTCGCCTGTAGAAGTGAGAGTGCGGAAGGTGATGGTTCTCCCCAGTGTGGCTATGATTGATCAGCGGCTGGCCCTGTATGGTGAGAAAGTGTCCAACTGGCAAACTCTGGCCGAGCAGATCGAAGACCTGGAACTTCTCGCGCGGCGCCCGCCCAACTGGCCGGACTGTTTCAACCGGATTGAGAACATCTTCCGCGGATACAGTTTGTTGATGGAAGTCGCACTGAAGCTTGAACATCCTTCCATCGAGGACGAGAATCTTTCCCTTGACCCATGGCAGATTTATAACCAGGATATTTCTTATCTTGAAAGCGGTTGTGAACAGGTTTTTATGGCCAGTGCGGCTCTCGTGAACGGACTGATCGACCGCCACACCGACAGTGTGGCGCGACAGAGTGAATCAATCGTAGGCCAGTATGCGGGCAAGGGGCGTTATGAGGAGGCGATCATCGCTTTTCAGAACCTGATGGCAGCCTATCCCGAAAGGGATGTGAGTCTTGATACCAGAAGGATGTATGGTCTTGCCCTCCTGAAAACCGGCAAACTGGAAATGGCGGGAGAGGTCCTGGATGGCACTCTGAAAGAGATGACTCCTTCTCCGGAAGAGCGCTCACTCAGAAGGCTTGTCGCCGACCTTCTGCTCGCTTCGGGTCGTATTGATCTGGCCAAAAAACATTACCGCCGACTGGCGGATTTTTTTGAATCAAGGAAGGGTGATGACCGTTGGGTTGCAGATCAGCTGGCGCTGTTGAGTGGTGTCGAGATGGATGCCAGCGAGTTGCCTTTGTATATGGATGTCCTGCGAAGTTATATCACCTTTGATGGTTTGAATATTCCTGCCGGCATGAAGGAGCAGGTTGAGAAGCTGGAAGAAGAGTTCCCTGACAGTCCTTTTTCTTTCAGGGCCAGGCAAATGTTCGGCCAGACCGAGGATTCCGCCAGGGGATGGATCACCAGCAAGATGGATAGAATCGATGCCTATCTCAAGAAAAAGGATTTCTCCCAGGCCAAGGCAACCCTGGAGATGATGCTTGCCGGCGACCTGCCGGTGAGTATGCGTGAGACAGTCCAAAGGACAATGGACGATGTTCTTCTTGCCGAGATGCGGAGTCTTGAAGAACAGAAGGCGCTTCTCGAGCAGACTCTGGGCGAGCAGTGGGAGAAGGCCGTCAATAACCTGGAATCAAGAAAGTTTGATGAGGCGATCAACGCCTTTACAGCCCTCCTCGACACTGATTATGATGCTCAGGCCAGGGAGAAGATCCGTGAGACATCCGAAAAGGCCGCTGCCGAGATGCGCAGACTGGCGGCGGGGATCTTCGTCAAGGCAAGAAAGGAGGGTGATTACGATCGCAAAAAACAGCTCTTCAAAGAATGCTGGGGGCTGCTGAATGATATTATGATCAAATACCCTGAAGTGTCTCTCATTAGTAAAGTGAAACAGAATATTGAGATTATTGAGCAGCAGATAGTGCTGTTCGATCCTGAACTTCTCCCGGAGCTTAAAGGTCTGCCTGCCGGAGGAAACAAAACATCTCTCTTCAATGAGTGAGAAAGGCTCGCGTAACGATTTCCATTGCCAAGTCAACCTCTGCTGAATATGTAAGCCGACAGTTTTGCTCTTCATAGCAAATCCCTGTGTTTAAGCGCCTTGGAGTATAGATATTCTGCCCGGCCTGCTTCAGCAGAAACGCCCCCCCTTTGTTTTCTCTTTCCTTTTCATTTTCGATCTGTCTGAGTTGGAAATTCCTGTTACTGCCTTCTCCTTCTTAAGAATATTTCCTGTATCTCCAAAAAACTACTTGATAACGGGTGTAGCTTTCGCGGTAGAATATTTTTGATTTGTCGCGGGGGTATGTTGAGTCAGGGTTTTGGCAATAAAGCCGAGTTGAGCAGCGCGTCTGCTCGCACGAGACTTATGCCCGAAGGGTGAAAGAAGTTCCTATGGAGAAAGCAGGTATGGCAGGAAAGAAAAGAGGGGTTTCCGAGCTCCTGGAAGAAATGGCCCTGAAAATCATGATGGTGGAGCCGGGGACCCTTGGTGAAGTGGGTGAGCTGCTCGGCTTTATTGAAGAGTTCATGAGCCTTGACCAGAGTGCCTCTCCTCCCGAATTGTTCAGAATGGCCGATTTACTCCAGAAAGCGCTGGAGAAAATCATCATGGCCGAGCTTGACGATTCGGCCGGGAATTATGAACGGATCGGACAATGTATTGTCTATATGCAGGAGATCAACCGCAAGGGAACGTCTGAAGCGGCGGATGTTGAAAAATTCTGCAATGATTTGAAGGCGACCGGTTTTGCTGTCAGTCCGCAGATTTTCAGTGGTGATTCAAGCGCTCAGGCAGTTGAAGAGCCTGCCGGTAAAGAGCAGTCGACGGAAGAAGATGTCAATCTTGATTTTCTTCAGGATAAGGAGCTGCTGACCGGCTTCATCGAAGAAGCCTTCGATCATCTGGAGTCCATAGAGGTAAACGTACTTGATCTTGAACAGAATCCCGATGACCTTGAAATTATCAATAATATATTCCGCCCCTTTCATACCATCAAAGGAGTGTCCGGGTTTCTGAATCTGAAAACCATCAACAAGCTTGCCCATACAACCGAGAATCTTCTCGACGATGTCAGGAACGGAGTCCGGGAAATGGACTCGGAAGTTATTGATGTCGTATTAAGCGTGGGTGACGCTTTGAAATCGATGGTTGAGAATATCAAGGATGTTCTCGAGAAAGGTGTCGACAGTTACAAACAGTTTGATATCAGTGGGTTTGTAAAAAGGATTAGTGTTCTCCGTGAGGGAGGAAGTTTGCCTGCCGAAGCCGGAAAAGCTGCCGAAAGAACTGTTCCGGCAAAAGAGAGTGATGATCCGGTACCAGCTGATACCGAGACGGGAAAAGGAGAGGAGCCCTCCGGATCTGATCCGGATAGTGATAAAAAGAGCGATGACGGGCAATCCAGAAAAGGGAAGGTCGGCGCCTCGATCAAGGTTGATATTGAAAAACTGGACGGCCTGGTCAACGCGGTCGGCGAGCTTGTGATCATGCAGGCAATGGTCCAGCAGAACCCGCTGGTTTCTTCCATCGCAGATCCTAAACTTACAAAGGATTTCTCCCAGCTTTCCAGAATCACCAGCGAGTTGCAGAAAACGGCCATGGCGATGCGGATGGTGCCGATCCGGCAGACTTTCCAGAAGATGACCAGACTGGTGCGGGACCTGTCGAAAAAATCCGGCAAGCTGGTCGACCTGGTGATGATCGGTGAAGAAACCGAGATTGACCGCAATATGGTCGATTCAATTTATGATCCTCTGGTCCATATGATCCGCAACTCAGTGGATCATGGTGTTCAGACTCCCGAGGAAAGAAAGAAGATCGGCAAGTCGGCGACCGGAATGGTCAAGCTCAGTGCCTATCAGAAGGGCGGCTATATCGTCATCGAAATTGAAGATGACGGCAACGGTCTCAACAGCGAGAAAATCAGGAAGAAGGCCATTGATCGGGGGATTATCAAGGAGGGCGAAAACCTGAATGATCACGAACTCAACAACCTGATCTTTCTTCCGGGATTTTCAACGGCCGATAAAATAACCGACGTCTCGGGTCGGGGGGTCGGCATGGATGTTGTCAAGAAAGCGGTGGACAAACTCAGAGGCAAGGTTGAGGTCATAAGCCAGCCCGGAGAGGGTTCGCAGTTTGTCATAAGGTTGCCGCTGACCCTCGCCATTATTGACGGAATCATCGTCCGGGTCGGAGAGGAGAGATACATCATTCCCACCATCGCCATCCAGGAATCCATGAAGCCGGAACCGGAGAAGTACAATACCGTTCAAGGCAAAGGGGAGACCCTGATGGTCAGGAACAAACTGGTCCCCATTATCCGCCTCTGCGAGGTGTTCAATATTGATGGCGCCAACGAGGACCCATGGAACTCCATCGTTGTGGTGATAGAGAATGAGGGTCGCCAGAGGGCTCTGATGGTCGATGAGCTTCTTGGCAAGCAGGAGGTGGTGATCAAGAGCCTTGGCGGCTACCTGAAAGATATTCCGGGGGTTGCCGGTGGAACTATCCTTGGTGACGGGAGGGTGGGTTTAATTTTGGACCTTGCGGGTCTTATTTCAACAGGTGATGGCAAACAGAAGCTGGAATCGGCCGATGACGAGGGCGAGTGAGGTCAAGAAAGTTGATAAACAGAAAACAAGGTGTGAACAGAGATGAGTGATCCTGGAACAAGCCAAGCAGTCAAGGCAAAGTCAACTCAGGGGGCCAACAAATATCTTACATTTGTCCTTGGCGAAGAGCAGTACGGAATTGAGATTCTCAAGGTCAGAGAGATCATCGGAGTTATGGAGATCACCGTGGTTCCCCATACTCCGTCTTTCATTAAGGGCGTGATTAATTTACGGGGCAGGGTAATTCCGATCATTGATCTGCGGCTTAAATTTGAGATGGGCAGCCGGGATTACGATGAGAGAACATGCATCATAGTTGTTGATGTCCATGGGGGGTCAATTCTGGTCGGCATGGTAGTGGACTCAGTTTCGGAAGTCCTGAATGTGGTTGCCAAGGACATTGAGCCTCCCCCTTCTTTCGGTTCCAGACTCGGTGATTCGACGAGTATTCTCGGGATGGCCAAGGTGAACAGCGAAGTGACAATTCTTGTTGATGTTGACAAGGTGGTCGGCAAAGGGATCGACCTGCAATTCAGTGAACACTGATACTGGCGGTGTAGAAGCTGGTCGCGTGGTGCGTGACTTTCCAGCCGTGGCTCGACCGCAGCTGGTTAATTCAATACTGATTGAATGCTGATGAAACAACCGCATAATTCTGCCAGGTCCGTTTCGGGCTTCGGCCATGAGAAGATGTCGATGGAATTGTTTCAGGCTTTCAGCAGTCTGATCTTTGACAAAACCGGCATATTTCTCAAATCCGAGAAGCGGGAACTTCTTAACGCGCGACTCGGGAAGAGATTGCGGGTGACCGGCATCGAGTCTTTTCAGGATTATTATGATCACGTGATCGGCAATGGAGGGGCGGGTGAGTTGGTCCATATGATCGACAGTGTATCGACCAATTTCACCAGTTTTTTTCGCGAGAATGCACATTTTGATCATCTGGTCACCGAGGTTCTGCCGAAATTGATCGAAACCATTGGCCCCAGAAAAAATCAGATCACGATGTGGTCATCTGCCTGTTCATCGGGCGAAGAGCCTTATACTTTGGGAATGGTTGTTGATGATTATCTGCGAAAATATCCGGCCCTGAACTTCAATATTCATGCGACGGATATATCGACCAAGGTTCTGGCAATTGCGGAAAGAGGGGTTTATCCAGAGGAACGGGTCGTCAAGGTGCCGCCGCTTTTTCTGAAGCGTTATTTTCAGAAAGGGGTGGGCAGGAGTGACGGTCTCGTGAAAGTACGGGAAAACCTTAAGAAAAGAATCAGTTTCAAGCATTTTAATCTGATGGACCAATATCCATGGCAGGAGGAGCTTGATGTAATTTTCTGTCGGAACGTGATGATCTATTTTAACCGGGAGACCCAGAAGGAACTTGTAGAAAAATTCCATCGGTGCCTCAGGCCCGGAGGGTATCTGTTCATCGGTCACTCCGAGAGTATATCGAATATCAAGCATGGATTTACGCAGATGGCGGCAACGGCCTACAGAAAATAATCGGCAGGGCACTTTTTGTAAGTAGGTTGGTTTGTCTAACACTACCAGGTGGCAGTCGTTTCAAGGCAAATGGAGGGCGATTTCGGATGAAAATTGTAGTTGGAATATCTGATATGAAGGTCAGCAAGGCGCCGGAGGATACCTTGATCACCTACTCCCTCGGTTCCTGCATAGGACTGGTAATCTATGACCCAGAGGCCAGGGTGGGCGGCATTCTTCATTATATGCTGCCGGAATCAAGTCTTGACAAGGACAAGGCTGAGAGAAAGCCCTGCATGTTTGCGGATACCGGGATCCCCCTGCTTTTCAAGGAGGCATACAAGCTTGGCGCATCCAAGACCCGGATGGTGATCAAGGTTGTCGGCGGAGGACAGATTATGGACGCCGACGGGGTATTTAATATCGGCAAGAGAAACTACATGACGTTGAGGAAAATGTTTCTCAAGAACAAGGTCATGATTGCCAAAGAGGATGTCGGTGGCACGGTCAACCGGACCGTAAGTATCGACGTGGCAACAGGTGTTACTACCCTCAAAGTTTCCGGTAAGGGGGTATATGAGATATGAGCAGGGCAGAAGAAATACTGAGCATGGTCAAACATATTCCCTCTTTCCCGAAAGTGGCGCACAAGGTCATGGGGATGATTGATAATCCGGAGGTGAAAGCAAAAGACCTGGCGGAGGTGATTCAGTTCGATCAGGCCATTACGGCGAATGTCCTGAAAATGTGCAACGCCGCATATTTCGGGCTTTCCCGCAAGGTTACGTCACTGGATGATGCTCTGGTGGTGATCGGCCAGTCGATCCTGAAAGACATCATTATCGCGAGCAGCAGCGCCAAATATTATAAGGGGGCGGTCGGGGCCGGATATGATCTCGAGCAGGGAGATCTCTGGAAGCATTCCGTGGCCGTGGCCATTACCGCCAAGATGCTGGCCAGGGAGATCCCGGGTGTGGATTCCTCGGCTGCCTTTACTGCAGGGCTTCTCCATGATATCGGCAAAAGAGTGGTCAGCAGTTTTGTTGCCGATGAATTTGAAAAGATCATGGCCATGGTTCGACTCAAGAACTGCTCTTTTGTTGAGGCGGAAGTCAAATGCCTCGGCATTTCCCATCCGGAACTTGGCGCCAGAATTCTTGAAAAATGGGAGTTTGACAAGGAGATGGTCGAAGCAGTCAGGATGCACCATGAACTCGACTCACTGAAGGGTGGACCTTTGATGAAGGTTGTCACCTTAAGCAACAGCCTGGTGATCTCGACAGGAATCGGGGTCGGGGCGGATGGTCTTGCCTCAAGGGTGAATGGCGAGGAAATGGCGAAGCTTGGATTTACTGAAGAGAAGATGGACCTGCTGATGGCCGAAGTTGTCATGGAGATGGAAAAGGCCGAGGATATTCTGAATATTTGATCATGTTCACTGGCGTATCTGTTGCATAAGTCAGATAGGACCAGAGGGTGAAGCAATGGAATTCAATGTGTTGATAGTTGATGATTCAAAGACGATCCGCAGCGTGGTCATGCGCGTGGTGGAGATGTCCGGGGTCCCGGTGGGAGAATTCCTGGAGGCCGAGAATGGTGCCGAGGCACTTGAAGTCGTGCGCGGTAATAAGGTCGATATCATTCTCACCGACATCAATATGCCGGTCATGGACGGGCTGCAGTTTCTTGAAGAGCTCAAAAAAGATTCCGGGATTAAAAACATTCCGGTGATCATGGTGTCGACTGAGGCGAGTGAAACCAAAATCACCAGGGCCGTTCGCCTTGGCGCCGAGGGCTACATCAAGAAGCCCTTTGTGCCGGAAACCATTCGGGAGATCATGCTGAAGATTCTGAATAAGAAATATGGGTTTGTCCCTGGAGAAGACAGTGTCGCCGAAGAAGGTGGTGACTTGGATTTCTGATCGGCCCGGGCATCGGCCAAAAAATATTTCATAGTACAGGTGTGATATGAATGACGATCTCAGGCAGATGGTTTATCAGTCTCTGGCCGATGTTTTCGGAATCATGTTTTACATCCCGATCGAACCCCTGGCGGATCAGCCGCCCCGGGAAATGTGGGAGTCAGAGAAACATTATGTTGAGGCGAGGATAGCTATCAATTGTGGAGATGGCTCTTCTTTCCAGGCAATGTTCTTTTTTCCTGAAGATTTGGCCAGAAACATTGCCATCAATTTCATGGGCATTGACGAAGAGGCGGTCGACGAGGAAAAGGTCATTGATGCGGTCCGGGAGGCTGCCAATATGGCGGTGGGTGGACTGTTGGGGAAAATTGATCCCGAAGCAAAATGCCAGCTGGGGATTCCATCCGCAACCATGTCTACCGGATTTTCTCCGGGCGGTCTTCTTGATGCGCCTGGTGCATGCGTGTATGAGACGGAATTCGGCTATCTGTGGATAGATTTCGGCAATCTTGACAGGATTGGTTAGCGCGGATTTGTTCAATTAAAACCGCCGGGTGGGCAGGTTTTCAGAAATATTCAGTTATAATGAGCCGCCATGTTTCAGTGAGTTGGCCGGGGAATTTATCGTATGAATAAAATTCGGGTTCTTGTTGTTGACGATTCAGCTGTTGTCCGCAAGGTGTTCACCGAGGAACTCTCCCGGGAGAAGGACATTGAAATCGTTGGTACCGCCCCGGACCCCTTTGTGGCAAGGGACAAAATCGTCAATTTAAAACCCGATGTGGTCACCCTTGATGTTGAAATGCCGAGGATGGATGGGTTGACCTTCCTCAAGAAACTGATGAAGCATTTCCCGTTGCCGGTCATTATTGTCAGTTCTCTGGCCAAAGAGGGGGGCGCTTTGGCCCTTGAGGCCATGGATGCCGGAGCGATAGAGGTCATATGCAAGCCCGGTGAAGCCTATTCTGTCGGCGATATGAGTGTGCAGCTTGCCGAGAAGATACGGGCGGCCGCCAGGGTTGATATGAGTCGCTGGGGGTCGGGTTCCAGGAAGGCCCCGGCCCCTGTCCAGGGGAGATTCGGCAATCTTGCCATGGCCGACAGTACCAATAAAATAATCGCCATCGGGTCTTCAACCGGCGGCACGGAAGCCCTTGCCAGAATTCTTCCCCAGTTTCCTCCGACCATGCCCGGGGTGCTGATCGTCCAGCATATGCCGGCCAATTTTACCAAGAGTTTTGCGGACAGGTTGAACGACCTCAGCCAGATATCGGTCAAGGAGGCGGAAGATGGTGACTCTATCCTTCCCGGCACGGCCCTGCTTGCGCCGGGAAATTTTCACATGGTCATGAGACGGAGCGGTGCCAGGTATTTTGTGAATGTCAAAACCGGGCCCCTGGTCCACCATCAGCGTCCGGCTGTTGATGTATTGTTCAACTCCGTTGCTGCCTATGGTGGAAAAAACGCCATCGGAGTTATCCTTACGGGGATGGGAAAGGACGGGGCGCAGGGAATCCTCAAGATGAAGGAGGCTGGAGCCGGGACCATCGCCCAGAACGAGAGGAGCTGTGTGGTTTACGGGATGCCCAAGGAAGCGGTTGCCACCGGAGCAGTTGACAAGATTCTCGATATTGATGACATCCCGGCCGGGATTATTGACATTCTCTCTCCCTCCAAGACCTGAGGTTTGAAAAGGTCTGTTTTCACCCAGCGGGTACTCACTTCAGCACCACCTTGAGTTATAAGTCTCGATGTCTCGCAAGCAAGCTGTTCCTCTGAGGCTTCATTTCCTGCAGTTAAACCGCTCCGCTTCTATTTCCAGCAATTTCAATTTCACTTCCCTGCCTCCGGCGTAACCGCCGGGATTGTTGACGCCGATCACCCGGTGACAGGGGATGATCAGGGCCAGTGGATTCGCATTGCACGCATTGCCGATGGCCCTGGCTCCCCCCGGGACACCTGCCTTTAATGCAAGTTTGCTGTATGTCATTGTTTCGCCGTAGCCAATTTCAAGGAGCAGACGCCATATCTTTCTCTGGAATAAAGTCCCTCGCCGCAGGAAGAAATTGTTTTCAAAATCTACATGCCGTCCGGGGATGTCGGGCTGATAAATATGGGCGCTAATGAGATTGCAGGCGTGACTTTTCTCAGCTGGCGAGATATGCGGTGCCTGGGGAACAAACAGCGAGAGGAAGGCAGCCGCCCTTTCATGCTTTGCCGAAGATGCGGTGATATGAATGACCGATTTGTGGTGACTGATAAAATAGAAAATGAAGTTTCCGTCTTGATACACTGCGGAGGAAAATAGAGGTTTCATTGAGTGATATCCGGTGCTTATTGATGAGTAAATTTTGTGGAATTTAAAAAAATATCAGCAACTTACAGGATGGTTGATTTTACTTCATGTTGTAGCTTTATGCGAGAAGCACACAATATGATGTGTGTTTTTCGGCGTATAATGTCCTGTTTAATGCCATAAAAACAGTGTGATACGGCGGAAAGTTAAAAAATATTCTTGCTTTTCGTGGTGATTCAATATATCTCTAAGTTACTGGTTTGCTTACGAAAAATCTGCAGGCCGGTAGGGTAAGGTTTAAGGAGGAGAATACACTATGGCATTGTAAAATAATTATTATTTTCACCCTTCGGGTGTAAGTGTCTTGCTTGAGCAGGCATGTTGCTCAACCTGGCTTTAAATTTATTGAAGTGTAATCCCTATGAGAGATCGTTGTCCGATATTGTATCTCCTCCTTCTCTTTTTGCTGGTTTCTTTCGCTGTGCCTGCCACCGTCCAGGCCAGGAGCAGCAGCAAGAAACGGCGTGCGCCAGTCGCATCCCTCAGTTCAGTTCACAAAATTCAACCGGATAGTTCTTCTCCTGAGTCGGAGCGGGATGATTTTCCGGCAACCGTGGCAGATCTTTCAACCTTTTCCAGGCACAAAACCAGGCCGGACAGTCATGGCGGAGAGCGGTTGATCTCCGCGGTCGATCTCAGGAGAAAAATTTCCTCAAGAAGCGCGATTGTCATGGATGGTGAAAGCGGTCAGATTCTTTATTCCCATAATCCTGACCTTGCTGCTCAACCGGCCAGCACCATCAAAATCCTCACCGGGCTGATTGCCATCCAGAACCTGGACGATGACGAATGGGTTCCCGCAAGTCGAAAAGCGGCGGCGATGCCAAGTTCCAAAATCAATATCCAGCGCGGGAAATCATACCGGGCCGATGATTTGATCAATGCGGTCCTCCTGTCTTCAGCCAATGATGCGAGTGTCGCCCTGGCTGAAAAAATAGCCGGGTCCGAGCGGGTTTTTTCAAAACTCATGACATATAAGGCCAAGGCCTGGGGAGCAACCAAAACTGTCTGCAAGACGGCGACCGGTCTCACGGCCCGCGGCCAGAAATCTACCGCCCGCGATCTTGCCATCCTTTTTAACCGGGCCATGGACAATCCCGAGTTTGCAGAGAGAGTTGCCAGGGCAAAGATCCGGACCGGATATGGGAAACTGTTGCGTAATCATAACCGGGCCTTGTGGCAGATTGATGGCGCTGAAGGAGGCAAAACAGGCTTCACCAATGCCGCCAGGCAGACCTATGTCGGCCAGTTCAAAAGAGGTGACGATCTGCTGACCGTAGCAATTCTGGGCAGTGAGACCATGTGGGACGATATCAGGGAGCTGGTCGAGTTCGGCTTCGGTCGCATTCAGTCTACATCGGCTTCAGGAGAACAAAAACCGGAAGTGGATCGTTCCGCGGACATTTCAGGTCTGATGCCGGTTAAGCTTGACAGTTCAGGCCCCCTGCAGATCCTTTATGATGCCAAGAAGGTGTCGCGGCTATAACCTGATTGCCGTTAGGTACGATTCTAAGCACTTTCACTTCTGAATTCTTTTTTTACTACCAGAACCCCGTTCAGACTCCCAAAAGTTTTTTTAGAGCAATGCATTCCGGCACACGGTATTTCTCTTCAGTATTCTGTGTCTATCCGAGTTTTTATTGATTAGTATCGTAGCGGAAGACAAGTTACCAACGTCAAAATTTCAGGCAGACGAGAATCGGGATGAAATTCAGCAAGGAGATGCTTCGGGAAAAATTTTCCCCCGGAGTGGAGAGTTTTTTAAAACCTCAGGCCGGCAGGGTTGCTGAAATCTTGAGAAAACAGGGTATCTACAAGAAAGCTGATCGGGTGTATTGCGGGCCTTCGATGCTTCTCAAGCAGGTCCGGCTGAATGTCCTGGTCGATGGCAAGGAACTGGTCATGCCCGGGCCGGGGATGAAGGAGGGATTTTTCCTGATCAGGCCATTTGCGATTCCGTTCAAAAATATGTCGATGGCAGTGACCTATAAAGGTTTGGCCAGGTATGGGAAACGTCTTGATAACAGCGACCTGAAAGGGTTGAATATTGATCTGCTGGTTGACCATCCGCTTATGGCCGATGAGAGCGGGTTTTTTCTGGGTGATGGAAAGGGTTTTTTTGATCTCGCCCTTGCTGTGCTTGCAGAAACCGGTGGTCTTGCCGCCAAGTTCCAGGTAGTCGCCGCCGTCGATGACCCTGAAAGAGTGGTGGCGGAATTGCCGCGAGATCCATGGGACTTTCCGTGCAATGCAGTTCTCACCCCGACAGGTTTCAACAATGTCGAGGGGAGCAGAAGTCGGCCGGCAATTTTCTGGGACCGTATCGGTATCGACCGGATAAAAAGGGTGACTCCATTGTGGAAACACTATGTTGCCACCAGGGAAAAGAGATAGGAAGCGATCATGCTTTGTTTTCCCTGAAGACCGGTTCAAGTTCGCAGGCTTCAGCGTAATCGGCAATTTCGTCTTTCAAAGTTTTGACATAGGGACAGTCCCAGACGGCCAGGAGCTTTTTCTGCCTGATGAATGTTTGGAGAACGCGTCCTTCATATTCAATATCCAGAGAGGGTTGGCGTTCCAGCACATAGGGAAAAATCTGCGGGCGACGGCAAACCTCCGGGCGATCCGGATAAATTCGGCAGCCGCCAGTCTCGCGGTCCAGGGCCGGGCAGGAGGTGTGGCGTGGCAGCACCATGCTCCAACCGGAACGCCAGTGATAGATACGGCTTTCTCCCTCATAAAATGGGCGGCCGTTGATGGTCACAGGTGGTTCATCTGCGGGAAGACTTTTTCTGCTCAGATCATTATTCACAACGGACAGGGCAAAGAGGCGGGATTCATCCTCAGTGAGAGGTATCTCGAAATATTCCTGAGCGAGAGTATCCTCAGGGCCGATGCAGCACAATTTGCATCCGCAGGGTCGGCAGAGAAGGCTGTTGATCTTTTCGAGTTCCATGGTCAGGGCCTGCTGGGAGATCAGAAGTTCAAGACCTTCCATGGGATCAAGCGGGTCCTGGTTTTCATCGAGAATTCTTGCCGCCGGCGGCCGGGCATTCTTCAGGGATTCCATCAGGCGGAGAGGGGAGAGAAATTCCTGCAGGAACTGCCCCGGCTGCTCGTAGTTTCTGCCACCGGTTTCAATGGGTTCGACCAGTTCGGCAAGGAGCTCTTCAACGGTCTCGAAGGGGCCGGTCAGATAGAGAAGCATTGCCAGACGGGCGAGTGGCAGGATTGGCCGGCGCATGATTTCCAGACCGTCGGCAAACTGGTTTTTGTTGATGCTCATTATCCGGTTGTTTCGTGTCGGGTTTGATTGTAGTATAGTGCCCGATCCGACCGGTTCCGGCCGGGACGAGATTCGAAAACCAACCCATTCTAACGGAAATTTACCGACCGGTCACATATTTGATGGACGATTTGAATAAACAACCTCTCACCGAACACCTGGCCGAATTACGCGATTGCCTGATCATCTCGCTTGTCGCAGTGGGGATCGGCTTTGCGGTTTCCTATTATTTTATTCAGCAGATCGGGTTCTGGTTCTTTAAGCCGCTCTTCGATGTGTTGCCCGACAAGTCCTCCCTGATCTTCACTTCGTACCAGGAGGCCTTTTTTTTTATCTGAAGCTCGCCCTGTCCTGTGGTGTTCTGCTCGGCAGTCCGGTGATTCTGTTCCAGGTCTGGCGCTTTATCGCCCCCGGCCTCTACCAGCATGAAAAAAAGGCGCTTCTGCCATTCACTGTTTTATCTTCTTTCTGTTTTCTGGGCGGCGCGGCCTTCGGTTATTTTGTGGTTTTTCCGCCAGCTTTTCGCTTTCTGATGGGCTATTCCAATGAACACCTGAGCGCCATGCCCGCGGTGAGCGAGTATTTTTCCCTCAGCCTGCGCCTTCTGATCGCCTTCGGTGTGGTTTTTGAGCTGCCGGTGGCGATGGTCTTTCTGGCCAAACTGGGCATCATCGACGCGCCATTCCTAAGCAAGAACCGCAAGTATGCCTTTCTGATCGCCTTCGTCATCGCCGCCATTCTCACCCCGACCCCCGATGTGGTCAACCAGGTCCTGATGGCCGGTCCTCTTGTGATCCTCTATGAAATCAGTATTCTTGCGGTACGATTGTTCGGCAGGAAAACCCTGGTTCCCACGCAGAACTAAAAAGAGTTGCATGGAGATTAATGCAATAGTGCAAGCCTAACCCTCAGCCTTTGTCAAGCTTGCCCTCAGCCTATGCAGGATCTTCAAGATTTTGACCAGCAAGGTAACCAATCATGGAGACCTGTTAAGGAAAACGGGCCCGGAATTCAGATGGAATTATTTGGCAAAGTCTGTCAATATGTGTCATGATTTATTCTATCGGAGGTAATGATTATGGCTACAATGAATGTTTCTCTTCCCGACCCGATGAAAAACTGGGTTGAAGCACAGACGAAAACAGGACGTTACAGTAATTCCAGCGACTATGTACGCGACCTTATTCGCCGAGATCAGGAGCGGGCGGCTAAAATCGCGGCAGTGCAGAAACATGTAACCGAGGGCCTTGAAAGCGGAGTCAGTGAACAATCAATGGAAGACATCCTGGAAAACAGGTGATCATAATTATGGACATGCTAAATAACTAACAAATTATGACAAAGTGAATTTGTATGGATTTACGGTCTTTTTCAGAAATCTTCGCGGTCCTTCTTATTTTTAAATATGTTACGGCGCATAATCCCACGGATCATTACATGGGGAAATACCCCTGGGGAGTCGATTCTTGCTGTGCGTGGCATGAGTGTACTTCTACCAAAAATTCGCCAACAATCATGTTGGTTAATTATTTAAGATCGTCCCGGACTCTTATTTAAGATCGTCCCGGACTCTCGTCCCGGACTCAAGATCGTCCCGGACTCATTATCGCTTCAATTGCGACCTTGGCCTTGAATGACGATGAGTGATTTCTTCGTGGTCTCTTTGTCATGTTCTGCTCCTTTCTGTTTGGTTTTTATTTAACAGATTGGAACGACTTTTTCACTTAACGACCTGTCCGAATTTCCTGGGCCATTTCTAGGAGGGATATAATACGGCAGGAGATAAAGTAACGTGATGACGACTATAGCGAGATTCCTATTGCTTTCGCAATTTTTTCTGCAAGTTCCTTGAAATCTTTTTTCGCAGCTTGGACGGCATTGGCATGGCTGCCAATGGCGCCATCCGCCGATGTCAGGTTAAATATTGGTTTGCGGTGCTCCTGAGCCATCGGGATCAAACTACGATAGTGCTTGATCGTGGCCAGACAATACGGATCATCAATTTGTTTGACGTTCGAATTAACAGTTTCGCTGAGTACAGCTTCGCGATAGACATTGGGGATGCGGTTTACCCATTTATCATATGCCATTACAGGCCTGTCAAGCCTCACGCTATGTTGCTGACAGAGATAACCGATTGCCTGCATCTTCCCTTTGGGGAGGTGGAAATCCGGATAGCTCTCAACCTCCGGATTATCTTGCCAGTTTTCCAACCTTTTTTGCCACAGACTTTTCCAACTCCTCAAAGTGGGGCCAAGATTTTTTAAACCTTGCAAGGAGAAGAGATCAGCTCCGAGAGGAATCACAACATAGTCTGTGGCTATAAGGACGGATCGATTGATCGCTCCCAGGTTCGGACCGATATCCACCAGAATAACATCAGCCTGCACTTTCGATGCGGCCATTTGCATGACTTGCCAAAACGAACTCAAGATGCGCATGGGACGGTAAAGATTATTGTCCCCCATGCTGTTGGGCCATTCATTCGACAATGCATCTTCGTATCCGGACAGATTCACATCGCCGGGAAGTAAATAAAGATCCGTCGTTATCTTTTGCAGGATCGGTTCTGATATATCGCCGACACCGGTCAACGGCTTAACGCATTGATATATTGTTGCGCCAAGCCCCTGTTTGCCCCAAAGCGCTTCAATTTTATCCTCATCAAGAAACGCCGCCGTCAGGTTGGCCTGCGGATCCAGATCAACAATGACAACGCGTTTTCGGAGGCCAGCATACATCCATGCCAAGTGATATATGAGAGACGTTTTTCCAACCCCGCCTTTATTATTGAAAAAGGTCAGTACGGGCTGATTCATACTTTCCCTCTTAATGTGCATACAACTGCATTTTGGTTGGTTTCAAAGTCTATTCCGGGATTACCATTCTTTTCCATCTCTCTTCTTGCTATGGCAATGCCTCTTCCAAATGCCTGGATATACCCGAAAGTTTTCAAAACATCACCGATGTTGGGATTACGATAGTCTGTTATCCCTGGCTTCCCGAAGTTCTCACTGGTTACATTGCCATATGGACCACCGGGACTGTTGATCTCGATTCGGTCATTAAACCAGTACAGTCGAACGGGAGCATTGGTGCTTTCGTAGGTGCGATGCAATACGGCGTTATACAGAATCTGCTGAATTGCTGCCGGCGGATAAGGCATTTCAACCTGATGGGTTGCGGTTGATACTATGTCGACAGCCGTCCTATTATGCGCCTTCAACTTTTCCTCAGCACGACGGAGCATCTCAGGAAGCACTCCGCTTATGTTTTCTTCGTCAACCACCGGGTCGGCCAGTTCAATTCCGTCAATTCGTAAAAATTGAATAAATGCGCCTGGTAAAAAATCCTGGGGTGTTTTGCCGATTGACAAAAGGCCCAATACAGTGGGTGTTGGATCGTTAGGAGAAACGATCATCCTGCATGATGCCAAGCGCTCTTCATAGGAGCGATTGTTTTCTTCCAGAACATCTGATGCAAATGCCGAAGGAAGATATTCATTTTCAAAAATCGATTTGGAAAGATCAGTGATCTTCGCTGACGGGACAGGAAAAATATCAAACGGCAGGTTTTTGTATCTTCTTTTCTCAATCAGGATTCTTTCTTCCTGTTCATTAGCTATTGAACGACGGGGGCCGGTACGAACCCAGATCCTTCCTTCGAATTTTACTGGCGGCATATCAGACGGCATGACCGTTACCACAGCCATTTCAGCCCCCTTCAGGACTCGTTTTTCCACTGAAAGGACAGGAAGAGGGAGAATGTTTCCGTCAGTTTTCATGTCGGCTAAGGACAGAAGTAATTGGTCTGTAACTTGAAGCCCCGATGGCTCTCCGTTATCCCTTACACCGACAAAGAGGACACCGGCATCATTGTGATTCGGCAAATCATTAGAAAATGCACAGACCGCTTGTCGAGCTTTTTTGGGTGCGTCACCCTTAAAACTTTCTTTGCGCTCAACACGGTCGGATTCAGTATCTCCAAGTAATGTTTCAAGTTCTCGGGCGGTAAATTTTTTCATCATTTAACCATATTTGAATGTCCATTGGCCAAGTACACGTTTTGAGTTATCACATTCCCTCTTCCTTTTCAAACAAACTGTCTCAATCTAATCGACAAAGCTTGTTTGTTAAAACATTTTCGTGTGCTGGGATAAACAGATGGTTGACACTTCCGACAAAACCAAGGAATTGATAAAGAGAATCACGATCAGGCAGGCCATCACAACACCACCGCTCATGGCACATGTTTCCGGGCGTTTCTGGCGATTAAGGAAATATTTGCCGCCTCATTCTTCAAGTAATTACCCCTCCCCACCGATAAGCTCTTTGTTACAGGGTGTTTGTCCCTGACAGATGGATTGGCATTTATCTTGCAATTTCATAGCGTCGATACTTGATTCCGAGGCCGTGCGGCAGGGATGCACGAGGGAAATTCCATCAGCCAGGCACCTTTGTTGGTCTGTTTTTCAAGGGGAAGTATAAGGAAACGGATGAAAACCATAGCTTTCATACCCGCCCGATGCGGGAGCAAGTCCATTCCTTTGAAAAACATCAAACTGTTCTGTGGCAAACCCCTGATTTACTGGTCCCTGAAAGCGGTGTCGGATGTTGAGACGGTCGATGAAGTGTATGTGGCGACCGATTGTGAAGAGATCAAAAGTGTGGTCGAGGGATTCGGGCTTCCGAAGGTGAAGATATACCTGCGGGAGGAGGAGAATGCCCGGGACCAGTCGTCAACGGAAAGTGTGGTGCTTGAATTCTTCAAGAATCACGGGGGTGATGATGGTGATACCTTTCTCTTGATCCAGGCAACCAACCCGCTCACCCAAAGCTCTGATTTCAGAAACGCCCTTATGCTCTACCGGCAGCAGGGCGCTGATTCCCTGCTCTCCTGCGCACGGCTGAAGATCTTTCTTTGGAACAGTAACGGCACGCCGATCAATTACGATTTTAATAATCGCCCCCGGCGCCAGGAAGTGAATGGGGAGCTGATGGAGAACGGCGCTTTTTATATCAGCTCGGTGGGAAAGATCCGGGAGGCGAAGAACCGGCTTTCCGGGAAAATAGCCATTTACGAGATGCCTGATTACACCGCCATCGATATCGACGACCAGGACGACTGGGTGGTCGGCGAGATGCTGATGAACAAATACATACTCAAACAAGAATAGCGTTACTGCAGATTCAAGGAGGAGTTTCGATGATCGATATTCATTTTTATATGCGGGTTTATGACCTCAAAAAGAAAATCATGGCCGGTGAGCAGTTCGACCGGGAATACGTCTTCGAAAAACTCGAGGAATTCAGGAGAAAAGAGCCGGTCATCTACAATATCGAGACGACCAACGCCTGCAACATGAAGTGCGAGATGTGCCCGCGGACCACGATGATGACCAGGAAAGTCGAGAGACTGGACAATGAGACATTCAATAAAATTGCCGATGAAATAGAGCCTTTCTCACAAGAAGATTGGGAGGCGTGGCAGACTTTTGTCGAGAAGAATTACCGGATCGACCGGAATGACATGAGTGAAAACCATTATTTCCTCCATGTGATCCCGAAAGTCCTTCAGCTGCACGGCTATGGCGATCCTCTCCTTGATACCGAGTTGCCGAAGAGAATCAGGCGGCTCACCGAGAAGGGGCTCTATTCCTACTTCAGCTGCAACCCGGCGAATATCGATGTCGAGAGAAATGTCGAGATGTTCAACAACGGGCTCGGTTTCATCAAGTACTCGATTGAAAGCGTGGATGATTTCCTCCACAAGAAGATCAGGGGCGATGCCTCAAACTTTGAGGCGAGCTTCCAGAAGATCCTGCAGATGCTGGAGGCGAAGAGGAAATACAAATTCAACACCACGATCGTCATCACCATGCTCGACCTGAAACGGGCGGACCAGGTCGCGGAATTCGCCAAGCTTAAAAAAGCGTTTACCGGGCAGGATGTCTATATCTACCTGAAGAGCCAGGACCAGCAATGGTACCAGGATAAATACGAAGGGACCAATTCGATCCACTGGACCGAGTTCTGCCAGTTCCCGTGGTCATCGATGACCATCAAGTCAAACGGCGAAGCGGCCATGTGCGTTGAGGATTTCAATAACGAGATCATCCTCGGCGATACGAAAAAAGAGTCGCTTTACGATATCTGGAACGGCGAGAAGTACGCGCAATTCAGGCGGGACCAGTTCGAGCTCAAAAAAGGCATCAAGTGTACTTCCCAGTGTGACATGAAACTGATCGGCAGCCTCACCGCCGCAATGGCATTAAGTGCTTAACACAACTTTCCGAGTATGGCTAATCACCCGATAAAGCTGAGTTGAGCAGCTGGCCTGCTCGTATGAAACTTATACCCGTAGGGTGAAATAAAGGGGTTTCGGCGATTTTTTCGTGCATGTGTTCCACAAGAAGCCAGAAGTCAGAATTCAGAAGCCAGGAGAGAAGCTTTAAAATCAGTCATTCTGGCTTCTGAATACTGGCTTCTGGATTCACATCATGGAATGACACTATGACTCTGAACAATTTTATGACAACAAATCAACACATAAGACAAGTCGGAAAATTAAGTGCTTAAGTAAAACGCACTTTCTGTCGATGTCTACTTCAGGCAGGATGGATATGGCAAAAGAGATGTTGTCGGTGCAGGGCAAAACAATTCTGGTGACCGGGGCCTTCGGCCTGATCGGCAAGGAGATCAGCCGGAGTTTTCTGGCGAACGGGGCCAGGGTGGTCGTCGCCGGGCACAATCCGAAACAGGTGTCATCCGTGCATGATGAACTTGCCGGTGAGTTTGCGCCGGAAAAATTTCTGGTCTGCGAGCTGGATGTGACCGATCCCGCGAGTATCGATCGGTGCATGGCGGCCGGGGTCGATCGGTTCGGTACAATTGAGGTGCTGGTCAACAACGCGGCGATCGATGCCAAGTTCGACCAGGCGAACAAGGACAAGATCTCCACCAGCTGCTTTGAAAACTATCCCATCGACCTGCTTAAAAAATCGGTGGAAGTGAATCTGATCGGCGCGGTCCAGATGGCGCAGGCGGCCTGCCGGCAGATGCTTAAACAAGGTCACGGCAATATCATTAACGTCGCATCCTCCTATTCCCTGGTGGCACCGAATCAGCATCTCTACGATTACGGGGACGGGGAAGTGAAGTTCAAGCCGGTGGATTACGTGGTGAGCAAGTCCTTCATGCCCAACTTCACCAGGTATCTCGCCACCTTTTACGCCCGCGACAATATCCGCTGCAACGCGATCGCGCCCCATGGGATTTTTGACGGCCATGATGAGAAATTTTTGAATAATTTCAGTTCGTTATCTCCGATCGGCAGGATGTGCGACAAGTCGGAGATCAGCGGCCCCTTTATTTTTCTGGCCTCGGACGCCTCCAGCTATATGACCGGGTCGGTATTGGTAGTCGATGGAGGCTGGACGGCCTGGTAAGGATACCGGGCCGGTGAACATGTAAGGAGACAGGCAATGATCATCGACAGGAATTTTTCCGACTATATCGTCTTTTCGGAAGACTGTATCTCGCGGGCGTTGAAAAAGATCGGCCGTAATGAGCACCGCTTTATCATTGCGGTCAGCCAGTCCGGCATCCTGGAAGGGATCATGACCGACGGTGATTTCCGCCGCTGGATCGTCCAGCAGGAAGAGGTCTGCCTGACCCGGAAGGTTGAGGTGGCGATCAACCGAAAGTATGACTTCGCCTACATCACCGATTCGCCCGACACCATCAAGCGGCGCCTCAAGGGCAAGATCGAGGTGCTGCCGCTGGTGGACAAACAGCACCGCCTGGTCGCCATTGCCCGGAAGCGGGAGCCGAACCTGTTCATCGGTGATTTCCGTTTGAACGAGACTTCTCCGGTATTCGTGATTGCGGAAATCGGCAACAATCACAATGGCAGCCTGAAAGTCGCGAGGCGGATGATTGATGCGGCCATCGCCTCCGGCGCCGATTGCGTGAAATTCCAGATGCGTGACATGGAAACGCTCTATAAAAACAACGGCCGGGCCGATGATGAGAGCGCCGATCTGGGCGCCCAGTACACCCTCGACCTTCTGGCCAGGTTCCAGTTGAGCACCGAGGAAATGTATCAGGCCTTCGACTACTGCAAGGAAAAAGGGGTTCTGCCCCTCTGCACTCCCTTCGATCTGGTCAGTCTGCGGAATCTGGAAAATTACGGAATGGTCGCTTACAAGCTGGCCTCGGCGGACCTGACCAATCACGATCTTTTGAAAGCGTTGGCCGAAACCGGCAAACCGCTTCTCTGCTCCACCGGAATGTCGACGGAGAGTGAGATCGTCGAAGCCGTTGATCTGCTGAAGTTCTACGGCGCCCAGTTTGTCCTCTTGCTCTGCAATTCAACCTATCCCGCCCCGTTCAAGGACATCAATCTCAATTATCTGGACCGCTTGAAAGAGATCGGTGGGTGCCTGGTCGGGTATTCCGGCCATGAGCGGGGCATGTCGATCCCCATCGCCGCAGTCAGTCGCGGGGCCAAGGTCATCGAGAAGCATTTCACCCTGGACCGCGACCAGGAGGGAAATGACCATAAAGTGAGTCTGCTGCCGGATGAATTTTCCAGCATGGTCACCTGCCTCCGGGAAGTCGAGCAGGCCATGGGCAGCAAGGAAGAACGGAAGATCACCCAAGGCGAGATGATGAACCGGGAGGTCCTCGGCAAGAGTCTGATCATCAACTGCGACCTGCGGGCTGGTGAGATCATCACCCGGGAAATGATCGAGGTCAAAAGCCCCGGAAACGGCATCTCTCCCTATCGCAAAAACGAACTCGTCGGCTCCAGGGCGAAGCACGATTTTGCGGCCGGGGATTTCTTCTTCCCCTCCGATGTGGTTGTTGAAGGGGAGGAGATCGCGCCGCGGGAGTATCATTTCGACCGGCCTTTCGGTATTCCCGTCCGCTATCATGACCTGAACGAGATGCTGCCCCTGAGTAACTTCGATCTGGTGGAATTTCATCTCAGTTACAAGGACATGCTGATCGATATCGATGAGGTCTTCAAAAGGCCTTTTGCCCTTGATCTGGTGCTCCACAGCCCGGAACTCTTTGCCGGCGACCATATTCTCGATCTGTGCTCTTTTGACGAAAAGTATCGGCAGCGTTCTCTTAAAGAGCTGCAGGAGGTCATCAATATCACCCGGAAGCTTAAAAAATATTTCCCCAAGACCGAGCGCCCCCTGATCATCGTCAATGTCGGCGGTGCGACCCAGCACGCGCACCTCAAACCCGATGTGCGGCGGAAATACTATGAGAAGCTCGCGCAGAGTTTCTCCGAGCTCGATATGGCAGGGGTGGAGCTGATCCCGCAGACCATGCCGCCTTTCCCGTGGCATTTCGGCGGGCAGCGATACCAGAACCTTTTCATGGACCCCGTGGAGACCGCCGAATTCTGCAAGGCTCACGATATGCGGGTCTGCCTTGATCTGTCGCATTCAAAACTGGCCTGCAACTATTTCAAATGGTCTTTTTCCGAATTTATCGAAATCGTCGGCCCCTATACCGCGCATCTCCATGTTGTGGATGCGGAAGGCCTCGACAGCGAAGGGCTGCAGATCGGCGAGGGTGATATCGACTTCTTTTCCCTGGCCCGGGAGCTCAGGGAGTACTCGCCGGACGCGTCATTCATCCCGGAAATCTGGCAGGGACATAAAAACAGCGGCGAAGGGTTCTGGCTGGCCCTGGACCGCCTGGAGCAGTGGTTTTCCCGGGAGCAGGTCAAAAGGTATGCTGCCTGAGCGTATTGCCGGGACAGAATTTTTAAGAATATGATCGCCGTTTAATATCCGTATGAAGGAGAAGGTATGAAACGTAAAGGCAAGGTGTTGTTTATCGTTCATGATGTGTATCAAGAGGACAACCAGTTCCCGCTCGGTGTTGCCTATATGGCTGCCGTGCTCCGGCAGCATGGCGCCGAGGTGACGGTCTGCTGTCAGGATATCTATCACTACACCAACGAGGAGTTGGCCGAAAAATATCTGGTCAATCAGAAGTACGATTTGATCGGAATCGGCTTTCTGGCGGCAAGATTCAAGGAGACCGTGGTCGGCCTTTGCGAAACGGTGGACCGCTACCGGAACGGCGCGAAGATCATCTTCGGCGGGCACGGCCCTTCTTCCGAACCGGAATATGTGCTGGCGAATTCGGCTGCCGATATCGTTGCGATTGGTGAGGCGGAAGCGACCATGGTTGATCTGCTTGAAACCATTGTCGAGGGCGGCGATCTTGCCGATGTCCGGGGGATCGTCTTCAAGGATGGGGATGGCGCTATCCACGTGAATGATCGCCGGAAACCGATCATGAAAATCGATGAGATCCCTTTTCCCGCCTGGGACCTGTTCCCGATGGAGATCTACACCACCAATATGCAGTACCATCTGCAGGACGACGACGAAAAGGCGATCCAGATTCTGACCGGCCGGGGTTGTGTGAACCGCTGCACCTTCTGCTATCGGATGGAGAAGGGGGTGCGCTTCCGGAGCATCGACAATGTCCTGACCGAGATGAAGCGGCTGTATGAAGAGTACGGCGTCACCTACTTTGCCATCCAGGACGAGGTGTTTATCGCAAGCGTTGCCAGGCTCCGCGAATTCGTGGCCGGGCTAGAAGAATACGGTCTGCTCGGCAGGATCAAATACAATATCAACGCCGGGATCAGGGCGAACATCGCCACCGATGAGCTGGCGACGTTGCTGAAGAACTCGGGCTGCTGCTACGTGAACGTCGGTTTCGAGTCGGTCACCCAGGAATGCCTCGATGATTTCAAGAAGAACACCACCGTGACCGACAACTTCACTACCGCCACCCTGATGAAGAAGCACGGAGTGCCGATGGGCATCAACTTCATCTGGGGGATCATGAGCGACAACGCGGAGACCCTGCAGAAGAGTGTTGATTTCATCAAGAAATTCCAGAGTTACAATGAGTTGCGGACGATCAGGCCGATCACCCCGTTTCCCGGTTGTGAATTATATGAGTACGCAATCGCCAAGGGACTTCTGAAGGGGCCGGAGGACTTTTTCGAAAAATTCAGAAACTCCGACCTTTTAACGGTCAACTTCACTTCCATCCCGGATCAGGAATTCTATAAAATGCTGCTCAAGGCCAACCGGGAGCTGATCCTCGATTATTACAATCATACCAGCGGTGATCTGGTAGAGGCCCGGCGGATGATCGAAAGGTTCGAGAATCTGTACTTCAAGGGCGAGGTAAAGTTCCGGGGCGCCCGGCATTTCGAAAGCAAGAAATTTAAAAAAGCCGTCTGATCCGCGGGAAATGCATGCCAGTAATCCTTGATGAAAGATTTATGCGCTTTTCGGCATTCGCGGCCGGGAGGCCGCTCCCACCAAGGGAAGATGTCTATTGGTCTGTAGGAGCGACCTCCCGGTCGCGAACATAAACTCCTGAATCCGTGACGGCTTTGCGCGATCAATCATCACAGGTGGTTGTAAATATGCCGGAAATTTTTATTTCGTTGCGGAGGTGGATATTCACTCGCCGCCCTGCGGGGCGTTCGAGAGCGGCACATCTGCTTCGTTGCCGACTCGTTGATATACCATATGTATTATCAACATCGTCGTCGCCTTGCATCTGCACCGCTCTCGAACGCTCACGGATTCAGGAAACTGGAAATCGGATACTGTAATGTTTGCCGCCGAAAAACTTCATAAAGAACCTGCCTGCTACTTGTGCGGATGCGGAGATTGCCGGATCCGGCCGGGCAGCGTGCGGGACAATCCTGATCTCGACGTCTATGAATGTAAGGAATGCGGGCTGGTATTTCTTTCTTCCTTCGATCATGCGGTCGGGGAGTTTTATGAAGATTCCGGAATGCATGGCGAAGAGCCCCTCGATATCGGGCAATGGATCGCCCAGACCAAAGATGATGATGAGAGACGGTTTCGTGCCCTGCAGTCTTCTCTGAAGGGCAAGTCGATTCTTGATTTCGGTTGCGGGACCGGCGGGTTTCTGCTGCGGGCCCGGTCCGTTGCCGAAAAAGTCTATGGGGTCGAGCTTGAAAGGCGGCTGCAGCAATATTTCCGGGTCAATGACCTTGCGGTGTTCGAGAATGTTGAAGCGATTGCCAAAGGTGCTGAAGGTTTGCGGTTCGATGTCATTACCATGTTTCATGTACTGGAGCATCTGCCCGATCCGAAAAGCATGTTGTCTTGTCTTGCGGAGCTGTTGACGGACAAAGGGGAGCTGATCATTGAAGTCCCTCATGCCGATGATGCGCTCCTCTCCCTTTACGAATGCGAATCGTTTTCCCATTTCACCTACTGGAGCTGTCACCTGTACCTGTTTACGGTCAAAACCCTGGAACTGCTGGTCGGGCAGGCCGGGATTAAGCTGAATTACATAAAACAGGTGCAGCGCTATCCTATAAGCAATCATCTCTACTGGCTGGCCAAAGGCAAGCCGGGCGGGCACAAGGAATGGGGTTTTCTCGATTCTCCGGAGCTGCAGGCCGCTTATGAGAAGCAACTGGCCGCAGCGGGAAAATGCGACACTCTGGTGATGAGTGTGTCTCGACAGTCATAACCGACGAAAAAAAAATATAAAAAAAGCCCCGGGAGCAATAACTCTCGGGGCTTTTTCAGTTTTGGCCGGGAGATTTACTGGATTGTCGGAAGGGTTGCCTTTTCTCCGGTCAGGACCTTTTTTAACGCCAGATACGCTTCCTTCGCGGCCTCCGGCTGGTCCATGGCGATGTAGCAGTCGCCGATTTTTTTGAGCAGGGTGGTGTTTTTTGGCAGGGCCATGAAACATTGCTCGTAGGCGAAGATCGCTTCGTTGAACTGCCCGGTGTCAAACAGTTTGTCGCCGATGCTCTCCCAATGGACGGCATTCGATTTGTCCAGTTCGATCGCCCTGGTCAGGTGTTTTACCCCCTGGGAATACTCACCGATTTTAAACAGGATATCGGTGATCTGGAGATGCGCCTCGGCATCATCCGGGGTGAGCGAGAGGATGCGGCTGTATGATTCAATGATCCCCGGGATATCGTTGTCCCGGAGCTGCAGACCGGCAAGCATTTTGTAGAATGCTGCAATATTCTCAGGGCGGAGCGCGTTCTGGAGATCGCGGCTTTCCTCGATGTCTTTAATCCATGCCTGAAGGTTGCTGCTGCCGATCTCGACCTTGCCGGGGTTCTGCATCTGCTGCATGATTTCCCCGGCCCCCTCTTTTGCCTGGTTTCGCAGGTCTTCAATGATCGGCTGATAGTCTGGACAGTAGCGTAAGCCTTTAAGAAGCATTTTTCTTTTGGCGCTTGAGTCGATAATGGTGTTGGTGCGGAACGCCCGGTATTCTTCGGCCAGACCTACCCTGAAATCCCGAATCTTTTCTTGATAGGCGATATCCTGCGCTATTGCCTGGCTGAAATGCTCATCCGCTGTGCCATGGTCGGTCCGGAGGGCCGCAATTATGCCGCGATAGAAATGGACTTCGGCCGAGGCTTCAGTATCCGGAATCATATGGTTCAGGGTCTTTTCAAGAAGGGAGAGGTGCTTTTCCCGGAAATACAGTCGCGCCAATTCCAGCAGGCTGGTTTTCGATTTCGGACTCTTTATGAGTTTCTGTTCCCTTTTCATGAACTCGATTATTGGCAGGATGTGGCCTTCGAGTAAGTTCAAGACACGAATCCGTTCAGAGTTTATTTCTTCAAGAAGCTGGAGACTTTTGGCAAGCCACTGAATATATCCGTCCGGTTTCCCTTCCAGTCTCCTGACCTCCAGCCTGAGCCGGTCGGTATCACGTTTTGTCGCAAGTGTCGCTTCGCTCAGGATATGCCAGATCTGCTTTCGGTCCAGTTCACGGTGACCGTTGTTGATGTTGCCAATCCTGCTCTGGAGTTGCTTCGGGAGGTCGCTGATGGACCGGGCTTTTTTGCCGTTTATTGTCCGCTTCCGGATTTCGCGGAGAACGATCTTTGTTGATTTCGAGGTGGAATCGATGAGTCTTTTCACCTCTTTGACAACCGTTGACAGGGTGGTGAATTCTTCAATGAGATCGGCCGGATCCGGGTGTGAGGACTCAATCTCTGCAGAGTGAATACGGGCATGAATGTTCTTGTTTTCCGTGCAGTAGCGGTTAATGGATTCGTTCAGCGAAAGAGGCGTCGTTCCCTCGATATTGATCCCGCCTTCACTGGCATTTATATAGGTGCCGGGAGAATTTCGAATCATCTCCTCGAAATGTTTTTTCATAAAAAAGAGGGACCGGTTGGTAGGAATCTTCTCTCCGTTGGTACTGTCGGCCCAAATGAGATCAGGGTTGTTGTTACTGTTTAAAAGCCTGTCCACACTGTCTTTGTGGGTGAGAACAGTTCCCCTGGCGTGATCTTTTTTGCCCGGATATGCCAGGTCTTGGCCGACAAAGATGATCGGCGAGCAGCCCATGAATATGGCTGCCTGCATGTTCAGATGGGCGACGGTTGCCGCTCCACCCGTAAGAAGACTGCCTCTCACGATTTTGTTGAGCCAGGCTTCCATGGGGTTGGCGGAAAACGCCCAGAATGTTTTTCCTGCAGGAAAAATCCTGGGAACCTTACTGGAGACCCATGGCGTACAGATAAGGGAGATGTCATGAGTTTCCTTGCGATTCATGACGGGCGCGAATTTTTCAAAAGCAAGGTTCTGGGGGTCGATGGCGGTGACAAAATCAGGAGTTATGCCATGTTCCAGCAAGGTCGGGAGTACAGAGTCGACCGCAAGGATGATCCCTTTCCCCTGCACTTTTACGAGGTGATGGATATTCCCGTCCAAAGAGGGCCCTCCGGCAACAAGAAATGCCGGAGTGTCCCGAAAACGGTCCCGGAGTTTTTCGAGCAGATAGTTGTGGTGGATTGTCTCGATATTTTTAAAGCGGTTCGTGATAAAGGTTTCTCCATAGTGGAGGCTCGTGTTGCCGCCGACATTCAAACCGTTTACAAAATCAAATACCTGATCTTTCACTTTTTCGTAGTCTTTATTGTAGATAAATGATGGGAGATGCCTCAGGGTGTGGATGCTTTCGAGCATCAGAATGCTTTTCCCCGCTGATAGTGTTCTGGTGATGTCCGGTTTGGCGGATACAGACAACAACAGCCTGGGATCGGAAAGAAGATCGGCAAGATCGGTGTGGTGCAGGGCGGTGTGGAAAATCCCGGGATCGAGTTCGAAGACTGCGATTCCCTGTACCTGTTGCCGATTTCTCGCTACTGCAAGAGGTCCGTGGCCAAGGCCCATGCCGAGGATGCAGACAAATCCTGTTGAGTTTTCCGGGATATATTCAAGAAAGTTGTCATCCGGCGACCCGGATTCAGGATTCTGGTGCATGGTGATGAGTTGATCTTCCGGCCCGATGACCCGCAGATTGGTATTGCCGTGCCCGGTGATGTAGACGTCATGAACAGTATCCGGGGTGAAGTCATGCATCGCCTCCCACGCTTGAGGCTGGTGCTTTTTCAGCAGTCTGATGTTCTTGTCGTAGTATCCGGGGTGGTTGGCGGTTGCCGGCATGAGAGGGCTCCTTATATCTGAAGGTAATGGGTCACCGGGTTGTCCGGATCACAGAAAAGCAAGTAGTGTGCCAGTTTCAAAGGAATTGAAAGCGCTGCTTTGTTTCCATCTGTTCGGGCGGGTTGGCCCTGTTATCAGAAAACTCATCGGACGTTTTCCCGGATTGGAAAAGGAAAATTTTGCCTACTGCTGCAGGTTGGGTGGGATCGTCCTTTTTTTTGCAGATGGTGGGGAATTCAGCTGAGGAAACTGGGATGGTTTCCAGGGAGTTTGCGCCAGTCCGCCTGTCTTGTTGGTGTAGTTGATGTCCAGGTTTTTGGTCTTCTTCAAAATATTTTTCGATGCGGTGAAAAAAACTCTCAAGGAAACATTCCCCGGGCCGATACGGGATATAGATGAGTAGAAAAACGTTTCACGGAAAATCTTAATGGTGCCGCGCGTAAGGAGGTGAGAGGCGGAATAGAGGCATTTGGCAGTAAAAGTAAGTAAAGAGTTTCAAGCATCCTGAGGGAACGGAATCCCTCTTAAAAACCTACATGGACGGAGGAAATCCCATGGCATTACGTATCAATACCAATGTGGCAGCGCTGAGCGCCCACAAAAACATGATCAAGAATGACAACGATCTTTCAGCATCACTTGAAAAATTATCTTCAGGTCTGCGGATCAACAAGGCCGCTGATGATGCAGCCGGTATGGCAATTGCCGACTCACTCCGGTCTCAGGCCCTGGGTCTTGGCCAGGCCATTCGAAATGCCAACGACGGTATTTCAATGGTGCAGACGGCTGATGGCGCTCTGCAGGAGTCCATCAACATCGTCAACACGGTCAAAACCAAATCGATTCAGGCCGCCCAGGACGGGCAGACGACCGAGTCCAGAAAGGCAATCCAGTCCGATATCAACAAGCTGTTGGAAGAGCTTGATATCATTGCCAAAACCACTGCATTCAACAACCAGAAGCTCCTTTCCGGAAATTTCACCAACAAGGCTTTCCAGGTTGGCGCCTATTCCCAGGAAACGGTCAGTATTTCCATCGCTTCTGCCGAATCAACCAAGATCGGGCATGTCAATACCTCGAACCTGACCTTCTCAGGTGTCGGAACGGCCGAGCTTTCGTTCTACAGCAACCTGCAGGACGCGACATTTTCGCTGAATGCGGTTGATCTGCAGTACAGCAACAGTCGTGAAGACAGCGTCGGCGCGATCACCGATTCCATCAACAAGCTCAGTGATGTTCTCGGTGTTTCCGCCACAGCGGTTGTCGAGTCAACCACTGCTGTTGGTGTTATTGCCGGCACCACCGACAGCGACTTCGCGATCAACGGAGTTACCATCGGTGCGATCAATGTCCAGAACAACGACAGCGACGGCGCTCTGGTCAAATCCATCAACCAGAAAACCTCCGAGCACGGTATTCTGGCCAGTGTCGACAATGAAGGGAAGCTGAAACTGACCTCAACTGATGACCGGGCCATTCAGCTCACCGGGACCAGCATCACCTCCGGAACCAATACCGGGACCAATGCGATCATGGGTCAGACCAACATGACCACCCTTGGGGTCATCCAGTTGAACCAGACGAGCGCTGCGGAAGTTCAGGTCTCCAACGGCGGCAGCTCAGGACTCGCTATTGCGACCGTGAATCCGCTGGAAATCAATGCCAACACGACCACGACCAACACCTCGGTCCTGGCTGCCGGTTCAACCATGACTACCGGGACAACCCTGAACTCCGGAACCGCAATCAATAACGCGGTAACGATTGCCGCTCTGGCCGCTGCAGGTCAGATTGTAGCGGGTACCGGCTCTGTGCTTGGCGCAGGAACGGTATTGAGTTCAGGAACCTCTATTACCTCGGATATGGTGGTCAGTGGTATAGCCGCTTCCAACGGTGCGATCGTGATCGCGGAGGGTTCTACCTTGCTCGCCGGGACCGTATTTGACTCAGGTTCAACCGTTGCAACTGCAGTGACTGTAGCGGCACTTGCAGGCACCACAGGTGATGTTCGGGTTGGCAGCGGTTCTCTGCTGATCAGTGGTGCTGTTTTGAACTGTGGAACGGTTATTCAGGGAACGGCCCGGGTGGGTGCCGAGACTTTCGGTTCAGGAACAATTGGCGCCGGATCGACGCTGGTGTCGGCGTCCAACATTATCAGCGGTACTGTATTCTATAGCCTTGCCGATATCCAGGCTGTTGTGGCAAGTGTCGGCTGCGGTGTTGTCACTTCCGGGGTCGGAACCTGGACGCTGTCTTTTTCGGGCGCAGTGGCAAGCGGTGCGACGACCTCCAATATTACCCTGGCTGGTGATGTGAATACAGTCGGCAATACCGACCTGGCGGCGAATACCACACTGACAACCGGAACATTTTCAAGGAACCAGGATCTGACGACAAACAGGGATCTGACCGTCAGCGGCGGCAACATGACCTTGACCTCGGGTTCAACGATCATCGTCAACTCAAGGCTGATCAATACTTATGCAGCCAACGACGATATCACCACAACCGGAACCAATGTCACCACCGCCAACTCGATTGCCGGAGCAGGATCGACTCTTATCGACGGCACCACCCTGGCTGCCGAGTCCGTTGCCGCAAATGATGATATCACTCTTTATGCGGCTTCAACCCTGACAGCGGCGATGGTTCTTGCTTCCGGGTCCACTGTGGTAGTCAACAGTGTTCTGGGTGCAGGCTCCAGCGCGGCGAACCACGATATCGTTCTGACTGCTGATGCGGTGCTGACCAACAGCCAGACGGTCCTTACCGGTTCCGTTCTCGGCGCCAACACCGCTCTGGCCACCGGTTCTTCATTCGGCGCCAATATTACTTTGGCGAACGCTGAAACCGTTGCCCCCGGATCACGGATGAACGTTGCCGCCGGCTCCACCATTGCGGCCGGCACTGTTTTTGCCAAAGACACGGTGTTGACCAACAATATTACCGGAACCGACGGTGTTACATACAACGCCGGTGATACCCTTACCGCTAATGTGACCCTGGCGACCAACCTGAGCAGCATCACCAATGCCCAGAATCTTGAGTCCGGAAGCGTTCTCGCCGCCGGAACCATTCTTGCGGCAAACAGTGCAGGCGCCGGGACTTCGCTGGGAACGGTCGGTTCTTCGGTAATGAACAGGCTGTCCGAGGTGAACGTTCTGACCCAGGCCGGCGCCCAGACTGCGATCGCTGTTGCCGATGCAGCCCTGAAAGACCTTGACAAAGTCAGGGCCGATCTTGGTTCCATCCAGAATCAGCTGACCTCGACGGTTGCCAATATCTCGGTTACCAGAGTAAACGTTTTTGCTGCGGAATCTTCAATCCGTGACGTTGACTTCGCCGAGGAAGCAGCCACTTTCTCAAAAATGCAGATTCTGACTCAGGCGAGCTCTTTTGCTATGGCGCAAGCCAACGCCAGTGCCCAGAGCGTCCTGTCATTACTCCAGGGCTAATCTGAAAAACCTGCGGTTCTTTTAGAACTTGCAGCGTTGTAAAATCGGGGTTGCGGACGAGGGTCCGCAGCCCCTTTTTTTTGTTTGAAATCTTCATATAAATAAAAACATATTCTGCATTGTGAATATTTATCACATACACAAAGACATCATGGATAAACTCCAAGGGTGTCATTCCAATTTCAGCCAATGACTCTTCGACAAGCTCATCCTTCGACAGGCTCAGGATGAACGGAATTATTATCTCAACTTTCTGAGTAAAGTTAATCTCCCGATAAAGCTGAGTTGAGCAGCTAGCCTGCTCGTATGAAACTTATACCCGTAGGGTGAAATAAAGGGGTTTTGGCGATTTTTTCGTGCCTGTTTTCCACAAGAAGGCAGAAGCCAGGAGTCAGAAGCCAGGAGAATAGCTTAAAGTTGAGTTGAGCAGCTGGTCTGCTCTTACGAAACTTATATCCGAAGGGTGAAAAAATCAGTCATTCTGGCTTCTGGCTTCTGGATTCTGGCTTCTAATCATGGAATGCCACCATGGCTTGGGATTATTTTATGACAGCAAACCAATATCTTAGGCAAGTCAGAAAGTTGAGTTGCTATGTATACCGCTCATCCTGAGCTTGTCGAAGGATGGTTCATATGAAGTCCCACTCAACACCGATATTTCTGTAAACCAATAATATCAACCACTTATCTTGTTGACCAGCAAACTGGCTGAGTTTTAGTGGTAATCATAAAAATTAAAAATCGTCTCAGGGAATTGCCGGGCGCAAAAATTGCAAATGATTTTCGCGGGAGAAATGGGGCTTCCGTCAACAAATCTCTCAAGAAAATTCAGCGGGTGACGATAAATAGGTATGAACTGAAGTGTGTTTCAGTCGCGGGTGGCGTTCCTTGAATAGGTTCGGAAAGCAAGGCGGCCCACGGCGGGAGACGGACTTCCGGTGCAGGAGGAAATCAAGGCATGGCTGGAAATATAAGCACTCTCGGAGTCGGCTCCGGGCTGGATCTGAACGGGATTATCGACCAGTTGCGGGAAGTGGATACCCAGGTTGTCGATCAGAAACGGGAAAAAATTACCACCCTGGAGGCACAGCTTGAGGAGTTCACCGTAGTCAAGAACAAGCTCCTCGATATGAAAAGCAACGCCCTCAATCTTTCCCTGGCCGGCACATTTATTCAGCGTTCCGTCTCCAGCTCGGATGAAGATGTCGTCTCGGTCCAGGTGGCGGATGGTGCGACCGTGCAAAGTGTTTCCCTGGAGGTTGTTGATCTGGCCTCCAGGAGTTCCTGGTTGTCTGCAGGATTGGCCGAAACTACCGGCAGTGTGAATTCCCAGGGCAGCGACCAGGCCTTCAGCTATAAGGTTGGTGACGATTCGATTGTGGTCACGGTGCCCGATGGGACCACCCTCTCCGGGCTGGTCGACCTGATTAACGACGATGCCGATAATCCGGGAGTGACCGCCTCGCTCATCAATGACGGCGACCCGGACACCCCGTACCGTTTGTTCCTGCAGGCAGACAGCCCGGGCGAGGACAACCGGATCGAGGCCATCGCCTGGCTGCCGGACCTGGCCATGACCGAGCAGGAAGGCGCGGCGGCCGATTCCCTTAATGCCGAGTTCAGGATCGACAACATCGACTACCAGCGGCAAACCAATACCTTCAGCGATACCATTTCCGGGGTGACCATGACCCTGAACGGGGTCGGGACTTCAACGGTCAGCATCGGCAGCAACGATGACGCGGTGCTGGAGTCGATCACCGCTCTGGTTGACTCCTACAATGAAATCGTCCAGGAGGTCAGGAGCAACAGTTCCTATGATGAGGAAACAGGCGCTTTCGGGCCGTTGATGCATACCACCCTTCAGAATCTGCCGTTTGAACTGCAGACCATGATGATTGCCACCTTCTCCGGCAGCGAAGATCTGATCACCCGCGTTTATAATGATAGCGACGGTTCATTTACCACCACCGACAAGAATATCTATTCCTTTGTCGATCTCGGCTTTGAATTTAACCGTGACGGTACGGTCACCATCAACCAGACCACCCTGAAGGCAGCCTGGGGCGAAAAGCCTGAAGGGGTCAAGGCCTTTTTCCTCGGGGACGAGGACGCGAACGTGACCGGCCTGGCCGACTTGATCAACGATCGCCTCCGTGAATACACCCTCGCCACCGGTCAGGTGGAGGCGGAAAAATCCGCCTCCCAGGTAAGAATCGATGATCTGGAACTGCAGATTGAAAACGATACCGCCCGACTTGATAAAAGATATGAATTATTGACTAAACAATTTATCGAATTGGACCGATATATGAATCAGATGACGTCGATATCCGACTATCTCACCAGCCAGTTTGACAGCATCTCGAATATGTTGACCGGAAGTGCGAAGAAATAACCGGATGGCAATTGTAACGACTTAAGTATCACCAAACTCAATCAGGAGGCAGAAATGGTTCCCAACCAGGCGCGCGACATCTACGGACATCTGGAATCCCAGACCAAAATCCATCCGGTGAAACTGATTCACATGCTTTTTGAAAGGGTGTTGATCCATCTTGATCATGCCGAAGAGGGGATCAGGGAGAACAGTCCCCGAAAGAGGGGTGAGAATCTTGGGAAGGCGGTGGCGATCATTTCAGAACTGAACGGTTCCGTAAGCCGGGATGACAAATCGGAGGCGGCGCTTTTCCTGCGCGGTCTTTACGAGGCCATTCTGGTCGAGCTGCCGAAGGTTTCAGTGAATAACGATACCCGAATTCTGCAAAGATCCCGCGAATATATCGAAAAGCTTAAGGAGGTGTGGGAGCAGACCGCCATGGTGGAAAACGGTCTGGAGTGCAGGAGTAAAAACAAGGGGGAAAATTTGCGTTCTATCCCGGGTAAGGAGAAAGGGTTTGCTCCGGAGTCATCGTCCCGGAAGTTGTCTTTTTCAATCTAGGAGTTGGTTCTCGTATGGATAATTTCCATGAACTGGATCTGGAGCTGGACAGCGCCTGTACGGATTTCGAATCTTTGCAGCTTAAACAGCTTGAGACGTTGAAGAGTGGTGATTTAAGCGATTTGATGTTTTTACATGAAGATCGGGAAAGGGCTTTTCTGCGTCTGAAAGCGTGCCTGGAAAAAGTCGCTGCTGATCCCGGCATATCAGGTGAAATGAACTTTCTGAAAGAGCTGCAAAAGAGAATTGAGTTGCAGTTGAAGGTCGGGAAGGCCCTTGATGAGGCGGCGGGTGATTGCCGGAATACTGTGGCAGGCAAACTCGGTGATCTGCGTAAAGGAAAGGCGGCCCTGAAAGGATACAGTGTCAGGCGCGGGAAAGCTCCTGATGCGAGATTTATGAGCAATAGAGGGTAGGGATGATTTTCAAAAGTGGAGGTTGTTATGGACATTAACACAAATACCGATGTCAAGGTTGTCGGTGTTCCGGTTTCTCCGGCCGTGGAGATCGAAGACCGGAACCGGCCTCAGGTGGCGCCGGTGCAGAACAGCGCCGATTCGTCCCGGACGGCTCTGGATGAAAAGTCGTTGCATGGTGGGCAGGAGAAGGAAAAGCCGATGACCAGGGAGGAACTGGGCAAGGCGGTCGAGGTCATCGAGGAACATCTGGCCCAGATGGGCAACCGGCTGGGACTGAGCCTCCACAAGGAAACGGAGGACATCCTGGTCAGGATTACCGACCGGGAAAGCGGTGAGCTGGTCAAGCAGTTTCCTTCCGAGGAAATTGTCAAGCTTCGCCAGAAACTTGACGAACTTGCCGGGCTCCTTTTCGAGGACACCATCTGATTGATGGAACATGTCTAACCCGGTAATTCCGGGATCCGAATACTCACTCCAAATTGATATGCCGGGGCCTGGGGGGTCTTCTGCCCAGACCAAGGCATATCTTCGTTTGCATGGCAATTCTGAGCGGATGTAGACATCCCTAAACAATTTGAATTTCCGTTCAAATATCCTGCCCTGAACTCCGGAATTTTTCCTTGACAATTTCTTCGACCGTCTTTATAAGGATAACTTCATTTTCTGAAGCTCTATTCATTTATTTACATAAAATTCAACAAGGAGATGTAAAATGTCCAAGTTAGTAGCCCCTCATGGCGGAAAAGGATTGGTTTGCTGCAAACTGCATGGCAATGAGCTGGTTGCAGAGCAGGAGAAAGCGAAAGGAATGAAGAAGATCCAGATCAGCGCTCGCGCCAAAGGCGACGTGATCATGATGGGTATCGGCGGTTTCTCTCCGCTTGATGGTTTCATGAAGAAAGCTGACTGGAAGAGCGTTTGTGAGAAATTCCAGTTGGCCGATGGTACCTTCTGGCCTCTGCCGATCACCCTGGACGTCACCAAAAAAGATGCCGATGGGATCAAAGTCGGTGACGAGATCGCTCTGGAGCGTGACGGCGTGATCTATGCCACCATGAAGGTCTCCGAGAAGTATGAGATGACCGAGGCCGAAAAGAAATGGGAGTGTGAGAAAGTTTTCAAGGGCGAAGGCGAAGAATCTGCAGATGACAAATTCTGGGATATCGCGCTGAAGGATCATCCCGGCGTCCAGATGGTTATGGCCCAGAAAGATGTCAACCTGGCCGGTACCGTGAAAGTTCTCTCCGAGGGCGAATACCCGGCCGAGTACAAGGGCGTCTACCTGACCCCGGCTGAGACCCGTGCCATGTTCGAAGAGCGCGGCTGGTCAGACATCGCTGCCCTTCAGCTTCGTAACCCGATGCATCGTTCTCATGAGTTCCTGGCCAAGATTGCCATTGAGGTTTGTGACGGCGTTCTGATCCACTCCCTGATCGGTAATCTGAAAAAAGGCGATATTCCTGCCAACGTTCGCGTGAAAGCGATCGATTGTCTGGTTGAGCATTACTTCGTCAAAGACAATGTCATCCAGGCAGGTTACCCGTTGGATATGCGTTATGCCGGTCCTCGTGAGGCCCTGCTGCACGCCACCTTCCGTCAGAACTACGGGATCACCAAGATGATCATCGGTCGTGATCATGCCGGTGTTGGTGACTTCTACGGTCTTTTCGAAGCACAGACCATTTTCGACAAAGTTCCTACCACTGGCAAAGCCGGTCAGGACCTGCTGTGCATGCCGCTGAAGATTGACTGGACCTTCTACTGCCACAAGTGTGATGGTATGGCTTCTCTTCGTACCTGCCCGCATACCAAGGAAGATCGCGTTATTCTTTCCGGAACCAAACTGCGTAAAGCACTTTCCGAAGGCGCCGAGGTTGTTGATCACTTCGGTCGTGAGGAAGTTCTGGTTATCCTCCGTGAGTACTATGCCGGTCTGACCGAGAAAGTTGAGGTCAAGATGCAGGGCGCCGCTTCCGGAGCAGTAATGAAATAATTTGCCGTCGGCAAAGTTTTCAATCTGAAAGCATAAGGGGATGCCGAGTGACCGGCATCCCCTTTTTTTATCGCCCCCTGCAGGCTCTTTATCTCGACATCCTGGGGGTGGTTGAAATGGCGCTCCGGGAAAGAGATGAATAACTCAACTTTCTGACTTGCCTTAAGATGTTGGTTTGCTGTCATAAAATGCCCCCAAGTCATGGCTGCATTCCATGGTTTGGAATCCAGAATCCAGAAGTCAGGAGCCAGAATGACTGATTATTTAAGCTTTTCTCCTGGCTTCTGACTCCTGGCTTCTGACTTCTTGCGGGATACAGGCACGAAAAAATCGCCAAAATCCCTTAATTTCACCCTACGGGTATAAGTTTCATACGAGCAGCCCAGCTGCTCAACTCAGCTTTATCGGGAGATTAACCTAACTCAGAAAGTTGAGTGAATAACAATGGTGATGCATGCGTAAGTTAACAGTGGGTCTGGGCGACAGGTCGTACCCGATAATTATAAAGGAAGGGCTTCTGGCGGGAGTTGGAACAGATCTGAAAGCCAGGAATATTGCCAAACGATTTGTTGTTGTTTCTGATAACCATGTGGCAACTCTGTACGGAGATCAGTTGGGAGAGTCCCTCACCCGGGCAGGACTTTCGTATGACCTGGTCACTTTTCCCCGGGGCGAAGCCAGTAAAAATCTGAATACCGTCGCTGAGCTTGCCAGTTCTTTAGCCCGCCTGGGCGTTGACCGCAAGGACGGGCTCATCGCCCTGGGAGGCGGGGTGACCGGCGATATCACCGGTTTTCTGGCCTCTGCCTATATGAGAGGAGTTCCTTTCGTTCAGGTGCCGACTACGCTGCTCGCGCAGGTGGACAGTTCGGTGGGAGGAAAAACCGGGGTCGATATTCCGGAAGGGAAGAATCTGGTCGGGGCCTTCTACCAGCCGAAATGTGTTTACATTGACCTGGATGTTTTAACAACCCTCCCGCCCTCTGAATTGCTGAACGGGCTGGCCGAGGTCATCAAATACGGGGTCATCTGGGATGCCGCTTTCTTTTCCTATCTCGATGAAAATCGTCAGGCGATCCTTGATCTTGACCTAACCGCAATTGAGAAGATCGTGGCCAGAAGCTGTGAGATCAAAGCTGAAGTGGTTGCGTCCGACGAACGTGAATCAGATCTGCGCCGGATTCTGAATTACGGGCACACCATCGGCCATGCGGTCGAAGCTGCGTCAGGGTATAAACTGGATCACGGTCTGGCGGTGGCGATCGGCATGGTGGCCGTAAATCAACTGGCTGTCGGGAAGAATATCTTTACCGCAGCAGATGCGGCAAAGGTCCGTGACCTGCTCTCCGCATACGGGTTACCGGTAGCCATCCCGGACGGCTACGATTGCAGAGAGATCAGGGGGTACCTGAAAACGGATAAGAAAACAGTCGGCGGCAGGACGTTCTTCGTGCTCCCGACCGGAATCGGGAAGGTAATCATCACCGATGATGTGTCCGATGCCCTGATCGACAAAGCTGTGGGGCTCTCTTAAACCGCGCAGCGGAACCCGATGGTATTGGACCAGGTGTTCGGTTCGATCAACCGTTGGCTTATGGTGATCCTGCCGGTCGAGGTCCAGCATCCGCCCTTCAGGATATACATCGGCTGGCTTCTGCCTTTTGCCGGATTATGGATCGTCGAGGTCCACTCGTATACATTTCCCAGCAGGTCACAGATGCCGAAAGGGCTTGCCCCCTCCCGGCCGTTATGGTCAACAGGACATGTCCCGCCGAGGTGGGATGAACTGAAATTGCCAAGCGAGTCACGCCATTCGCGACCCCATGGGTAGGGGTGGTTTGTTGTCCCTCTTGCGGCGGCTTCCCATTCTTCCTCGGATGGCAAGCGTTTCCCGGCCCAGGCGGCAAAGGCCAGCGCATCCTTGAAACTTACCTGGACTACCGGGTGATTGTGCTTGCCGGACAGCGCACCATGCCCCGGCCCGGAGGGATCTCTCCAGCTTGCGCCTTCCACACGGTTGGCGGTGGCGCCTCTTCTGATAGTGAATACCTTTCTGCCGCTTGCCTGGTCTCTGCCGGATGAGAACTGGCCTTCGTAGACGAGTCCGAAGCCCTGCTTTTCCGCTTCTGTCTGGTAGCCCGTGTCTCTCACGAACAATTCAAAAAGATCATTGGTGACCGGGTACTGGCCGATATGGAACGATTCGAGGAGAACATTCCTGGCCGGGTGTTCCGATGGCGTGGCGAGAGGTGTGCCGACCTGATAATTCCCTTTCTGGACTCTGACAAAGGCGGGTGTGAAACGCCTGAGAATCTGCGAGATATACTCTTCCTGTTCCTCCGAAAGGATGTCGGTTTCCTGAAGAGCCTGTTCCGGTTCCAGATAATCGGATAGCACTTCGAGAAGCCTTCGTTTCGGTGTGGGTTTGTGGTCGCTTGCAGTATCGTCTTCGTAAGCGACCAGCTCAATCTCATCCTCGTCCAGGATTTCCGTTACGTATTCAACAGGTTCGATATTTTCAAGATCTTCAAGTTGAGGGAGTTCGTCCTGGACCAGTTCATTGTCTGAACCTTCGGCTTCGATTATTTCGGTGTCATCCCCGGCAAGCTCTTCCTCAATGACAGTGTCTGTGAAGTCTGCGTCAATTACTGCCTCTTCGGATTCCTCATCGACAAATTCAACATCATCCTCGGTAAGGGTTTCATCTTCGATGGTCTCAGCGGCTATGTCCGCAAAGACATCTTTCTCAATGACGGTGTCGGCGATATCATTCTCAATGATTTCATCGATAAATTCATCAGCAGATTCGTCGTCGATAAACTCAACATCGTCTTCAGTGAGAACCTCAATCTCATCGCCGGCGTTTTCGCTGCCGGTATCTGAAGATCCGACTGCCTCAGGGGTATTGTTCAGCAGGCCAGAATCACCAGGATTCTCAGTTGTGGGGGTAACGACATCAATATCTTCCGCAATGATTTCATCGACAAAATCCTGGTCAGGTTCGTCGTCGACAAACTCCACATCATCCTCGGTGAGAATCTCAATCTCGTCGCCAGCGCCTTCCTCGCCGGCTTTCGCAGAATCACCGTTGCTGGAGACACCTCCAGGAGTTGTGGCTCCTGTCGCGGATCCAGAATATCCAACATCCGGACGGTCTGCGTCTGTTGCTCCGACAGCATCTCCATCTGTTCCGCCGCCGGGTGGAATACCCCGATCAAATCGCCCACCCGGTTGAAGGGTTGTCTCGTGGCCATGATCGTCAAAATCCGCAGCAGAGGCGGAACCTTTCTCTTCGGGCAGTTCGTCTTCATCAAACTCATCTTCAGCGGTAACGATATCATGGTCGACAGGTTTCTCTTCCGGTACGGAATCAGTTGCTTCCTGATCAATGTCGGCAGGAACTTCTTCACCAACAATGGAATCGGTGGAGGACTCGGCAATTATTTCTTCCACCGGGGCATCATCAACAAACTCGACATCGTCCTCGATGAGAATTTCAATTTCTTCTTCAACCCCGGCCTCCCCGATTGCCGTTGAAGCGCTTGAAACCGGGTCTTCTTCAATGATGCCCTTCCCGGAATCCTCAGGAGAATCGAAGGAGCCCGCTTCCAGGTCTCTGCTCTCCCGGATTTCCGGATGATCTTCAAACCCGCTCCGCTCTAGCGGCTCTTCTTCCTCCTCTAGGATCTCGTAGTCGACGATCTCGCCGAATTCATCATCGGTAATCTCTTCAATTACTTCTTCATCAATGAGGTCAAGGAGCGCGTCGCCATTTCCCGCTAGAGTCCCGGTTGCATCTCCATTGTTTATTGCCCCACTTGGCAGGGTGTCACTTTCTGCTACATCTGCGGCGTTGGCCCCGGCCCCTGGCCCATTTTCAGAGGAACCGGCATTTTCTCCCGGTTCCTGATCATCCGGCAGTTTGCCGAGCATGCGGATTGTTTTTTTTGTTTCTTCAAGCTCAGCAAGCAGTTGCTGGAAATCAGCACTCTCCGAATTGCCGGACATTCCGGCAACCATTTCTCTAAGCGAGGCGAAGAGATCCCGGATCGGGCTGAGAGAACCGGGAGTGACTCCGAGTTCCTGAAGCAGGTGGTTTTTCTTTTCCTCGGAAACGGCAAAGACATTGTCCCGGTTCAGGACGATTCCTTCCGGGTTCCCTCCTGAGTCGGAAAGTTTTTTCAGATCCTTGTTGATTGAGGACTTCAGGCCGCTCAGGTTTTTCCGCCTGGCCTTCATTTCAGCAGGGTTGCTGGTCTGCCAGAGTCGGCCGATGATCTCATCGGGGGGGATAGAGGTGAGGGTGTTCAGCGAATCCTGATCGGTGAAATATGAGCGGACCAGTTCAAGCAGCCGGAATTTCAGGGTGTCCGGTTTATAGTTGATGCGGGTGAGGGTTTCATTGATCCCCTCCACTGTGACCAGGTTGGGCATGGATTATTGTACAGCATTCGATAAGGTCAGTTCTCCTAAAAATACCTTTCGTGACGAACCGCTATAAACTTGAGGGTTGCCGGATGGTGACCGGCCAAGTTTTTACTGGTTTCATGGGAAAAGACTCAGGTATGATAATTGTCAAGGTCTATCGACAGAGGATTTTGGGAATGTGTGTTGTGGAATGAGTTCTGGGAGAATTTCATGGGCAGACCGTTCGTCGTGGTTGATTCAGCGGAAAAGGGCAGGGCTTTGCAGGCGTGCATGGGGGGGGAGGTCGACCTCCTGCAATTATCCGCCGTCCCGCTCTCTGCTTCATGCAGGGAAAAGAAAGACAAACTGAAAAAGGAACCCCCGGCCTTTGATTTTAATCCACTCCCCGCCGGGAAGGATTTTCTTTCCGCCCTTGAATCAGCTTTTGACCGCGAGATCTGGATCGCTTTCGACAACTCCCTGGAAGGGGAATATCTGGCCTGGATGTTGAATGGGTACATTGTTGCCGGATCGAGTGGAGGGTGCGTGCCCAGGCATATTCGGGTTGTCGGGTTGACTCCGGAAGAAGTTGCAGAATCAATCCATTCTTCCGAGCCCTTTCAGGAGAAAATGGCTTCGGGGTATTTTGTCCGGGGCCTTTTTGACGGGTGCTTCCGGAAACATCTGCAGAGGCTTATTGGCACGGGTTTCGGACCGGGCGGACTGTCGCTCAATCTGGCGAGTCTGACCACCGTCTTTTTTCTTGCCGACCGGGAGATGGAGATCAAGACCTTCGCTCCGGCCCTGAAATGGGAAGTTCATCTGGATTTAACCGGATCCGGCAACGAATTCAGGGGGCGTCTGTGCCAGGCGCCCGGGGAGAGTGGTGACGGCTATTTTCTTGAGCCCGAGAAAGTAAAAAAGGCGGTCGAGAGCTTTAAAGACGGTCCGATAGTTGCCGATGAAATTATTGAAGAAGAGATGGAGATCAGTCCTCCGGGACCATGCAGTTTGACGGCATTAATTGAAGAGGCGTATGTTGTTCACCATATTCAGCCGACCCGGGTGATTGAATCTCTGAGAGTACTGCAGCATGGGGTTGAGATATCCGGCAGATGGATCGGCCTGGTGTCAGTTGCCGGTCCATTGCCGGAAAGCACCCGGGAGAGATTTGTCGCAAGAATCAGAGGCCGGATCAGCGAAGAATTCGGTCGTGAACTGCTGGAGGAGGGTCGGAAAGCGGCCCAGGATGAGAATTGCCTGTACCCTTTGAGACCGGAGGTAACGGAAAAAGAGTTGGAGGGGATTATTGAAAATGACACCTTGCTGATTTACGGGATTCTCAGAAGGAGGGGGCTTGCCAGCCAGATGATTCCGGCGAAGGTGAAAAAAATCTCCGTGACGTTCAGGGCAGAAGGTGAGTGTTATATCGGTGCCGAGTGCAGGGTTGCTGTGAATGAAGGATTTATGTCCTGTTACCGGGGGATCAGTGAGCGGTCGGTTGTGGCCGATCATCCGCTCCTGGCTCTTGAGGAAGAACAGTCTGTTGCAGTGAGCAGAATTGTCCCTGAAAAGTCCCCCGGATTTCCGCCGGAATATTACACCCTTGAAAGTCTTTACGCGGAGCTGGCCGATTTTTCAATTACTGCAGAAAGTTCTGCCGCTATTCTGGAAGGACTTATTACCGGTGACTATATTGACTTCGATGGAGATGGTGCAATCCATTGCCGGGAAAATCTAGTCACCCTGAACTCGGTCATTGCCAGGGCCTTTCCGTCAATGATCGGTCTCAATCTTTCCGCGTACATAGAGCAGACCATTGGTGAAGTTCTGAGCGGCAGAAAGCCCCTTGATTTTGCGCTGCAGCAGTTTGATCAGACCCTTTTCATGCAGGGAAAGGTGATCGTTAAAGTAAGGGTTGTGGATCAGCTCAAATCCCGGGGGAGTTCGTCAAAGGTCATAAAATCGACTCCCGGTCAGGTGGCGGCGGAAACCACCAATGAAATGGCTGTTCCGGAGATTTCCGGAGAAGCGCTTCCGGTGGATTTTGAGAATGAAGTCCCGGAAGAAAGGTTTGAGGATGAAAATCTTCCGGGCGGAGAGAGTGTCGCCGATCACAGTGAGTGGACCGAAAGGCCGGTTGCAGCATCCCGGTCTGAACAGGATGAGATTGACAGTGTTGACGCACCTGACTTGGGGATTGCTGCGGAGCAATTATTGGACGAAGACCGGGATTTTACTCCGGATGATTCTGAAACCGAATGGCCCGATGAAGTAAAAGAGTTGTTCGCGGATGAAGAACAGGGAAGCAAGCAACCGTCCCTGGCGGAGCAGCCACGAGGAAGGTCCGTTGAGGACGCCACCGAACAGGAGTCAAGGGTGTGTCCGGTGTGTTCCAGCTCAATGATATTGAAGGAAGACCGATTCGGCCGGTTCTGGAGCTGCTCCGGCTTTCCTTCCTGCCGCCATTCTGAAAGTTTTGAAAAAAGTGTCGGGGCCGATCTTGATTGCCCGCTATGCGCCACCGGAAAGATTGTCAGCAAGATCACCCCCACCGGAAAACCATTTTATGTCTGCCCCGAGGCGGACTGTGAATTCATGGCCTGGTCCAGACCGCACCGGCAATCATGTGCCTCCTGCGGCTCACCGTTTCTAGTCGAAAAGAAGGTTGCTGGAGGTGGCATCATTCTCAGGTGCCCCAGGGCGGGTTGCGGGTATTCGACCTCGGCTGCAGGAGAAGGTGTCTCGGGAGGGGGAAGTGGTCTTCCCGGGAACAAGAGAAAAGTTCGGGTCCGGCGGGTAAGCAAAGGTGTTGCCCCGGCTGGCGGCGGAGCAAAACGTAAGGTGAGGATCATCAGGAGAAAAAGTTGAACTATCCTTCGACAGGCTCAGGATGATCGGTGCACAGGATGATCGGTATAACCGTAATTCCGTTCACCCTGAGCCCGGCGAAGGGTGAACGTGAGCTTGTCGAATTGTCGAAGAGTCATCTCGCCTCTCACCTCTCAAATCCTTCCATATATTTGGTCAGTTGCCTGGCAAGCTGTTGGTTGTCAATCAAAAGTGATAGTTCGTGATTATATTTCAGCGCGGCCTGGGTCAAATTGTGACTTCCTACCAGGCAGAAGCGGAGGTCGACAACCACGAGTTTGCTGTGATTGGTTATGCGGGGGGATTCGAAAATCACTTCGATGCCATTTGCCCGCAGAAGGGTGGCGGTCTGCAGGTTGGTGCTGTTGATCTCCTCGTCATGCCCCGATTTTTCGAGGAAAACCCGTATTTTCAACCCTTTCTTGCGGGCTTTTCCCAGTTCTTCGACCAATACTGTCGGTAGATTGTTGTTTTTCCCGGAAGCCTTGAAGATGAACATTGAAATGTCGATCGAGGTCGTCCCCTTTCTGATCAGGTCGATCAGGACCGGGAAATAGTCTTTGTCGGCCAGAACCCTGACTTCAGGCATGCCGGTCTTGCGGTTTTCAGCGCTTGTCTCGGAAGCAGCCTTCCGGGGAGTCAGCGGGCAGAAGCAGAAGGTCAGAAGCAGCAGGGGGATGATCAGCCGGCGGGCCACCATTCGGCACCTATCCTTCTTATACAGTTAAAACCTCCACCAAGAACCAGACTGTCAAATCCGTGGTGGTCGAGGAAACACTGGACTTCGTATGAACGGGTTCCGGCGTCACAGATGATGATCAGCGTCTTTTCTTTGGGGAGGTCGTTGAACCTGCTTCTGATCTCAATATATGGTAGAGCTCTCCATATGTTGCTGAAATTATTAACAAAAACAGAGGACTCGTTTGGGTGGCGGATGTCGAGAGCAAGCCAGTCCGGGTGTGTTCCCGGGTCGGTCATCCAGGCCATGTAGTCTTCAATCGAGACTGTTCTGAGTCTGTTGCAGGCCTTGTTGTCGGCGACGTTTGCGGTGGCATTCAAGGCATCAAGGGCAGTGGCGAATGGTGGAGCGTAGGCAAGATCCAGCTGGCTGCAATCATCGATTGTTCCACCCCTTGCGATGAGTGCGGCCGCAGCATCAATCCGGGCCAGGACGGCATCTCCCATCGGACCGAACCCCTGAAGACCGAGAATTCTGCGGCTCTGCCTGTCAAAAATCATCTGCAGGGGAATGACCGATTGTTCGGGAAAGAAATGGGCCCGATCGGACTGGGCGGTTATCACCGCATCTGCGGCGAACCCTTCAGCTCTGGCTGCAGCGAGATTGAGACCGGTTGCCCCAACGCAGATATCGAAGGCCTTCAGGATAAAACTGCTTCCCCAGCCATTGAATTGAGAGGGGATCCCGGCCAGATTGTCCGCCACAATCCGTCCCTGTCGATTGGCAAGGGAACCCATCGGGGCGTGGCATTTTTTCCCGGAAAGAAGGTGGGTTGTTTCAATGCAGTCGCCTGCCGCATAAATATCCGGATCGGAAGTCTGGAGACGGTTGTTGACGATGATCCCGCCCCGGGGAGAAACCAGGAGGCCTGCTTCCCGGGCCAGATCGCTTCGCGGCCTCACTCCGGCGGCCATAATAACGATGTCGGCGTCAACGGTTCTGGCATCGGTGATTACCCTGCAGGCTCTGCCGTTGTTATCGGCTTCGATGGCACGAACTCCTTCTCCGGTGAAGACATTCACTCCATGTTGCCGCAAATGGGTTGCCAGCATCGCAGAAAATACGGGGTCAAGAATGTTGGGGAGGAGAATCGGCATGAATTCAATGAGGGTTGTCTCCACTCCCCAGAGATCGGCAAAAGACTCAGCCATTTCCACCCCGATTGCTCCGCCGCCGATAATAACGGCCTTACCGATCTGCCCTTTGGCAAGACGATCCTTGATAGCGATGGCTTTGTGGAGGTCGCTGATTGTGAACACCCCGTCCAGTTCAGCTCCTGGGATAGGAAGGATGACGGGACTGGCTCCGGTACAAAGGACGAGTTTGTCAAAGGAGAGATTTTCCTCGGTGCCGGAGTCGAGTCGCAAGACGTTTACTTTACGGTTTATTCTGTCGATGGAGAGCGCTTTCGTTCGGGTCAGGACATTGACCCCTTTGGCATTCAGAAAAAACGCCTCATCCCTGGTCATGTGAAAACTGGTGTTGCGAAGTTCTTTTTCATCCGAAACATCGCCGGAAACATAATAAGGTATGCCGCAACCTCCATATGAGATGAGGTTGTCCTGATCGATGATTGTAATATCAGCTTCAGGCAGCACTCTTTTCAGACGGCAGGCGGTTTTGGGCCCTGCAGCAACTCCACCAATAATAAGAACTCTGCTGTTCATAATGATTGGACCTTCATTCAAAAATTAAGTGTTTAATTAAATTCTGCGGATCGGAAGGGAGAATATCGCAATCCATCTCCGATGTCAAAGGCAGAATGGCTGAATCCTTTAAACATGCGGAATCAGGAACATATTACGGCAAGGTAAAATTGGGTAATCCAGAAATAAATATGGGCTGATTGGAGGAGAGTTTTCTCCTTTATACATATTGATGTTTTTTTGTTGACAAAGGGGTGCTTGGAGAATAGATTCGTATTTTCTGAATTGTCATTCACAATTGTTTTTCCATGCTGGGAGAGGGCAATACGCTTGTACATCTGTGCAGTTAACTCCCTGATTCGGTGTGGAGCAGGATTTTATTTGGCAAAATTATATTAAGGAGGAAATGAAATGCCGAAGCATGACACTCCCATGTTGGATGAGCTCGAGAAAGGTCCTTGGCCGAGTTTTGTCAGTGACCTGAAGAGACAGGCTGAGAAAACCCCGCAGTGCTGGGATATTCTCGGTCAGATGGAACTGTCTTTCAAAGACAGGGTTACGCACTGGAAACACGGCGGTATCGTCGGTGTTTTCGGTTATGGTGGTGGTATCGTTGGTCGTTATTCCGACGTTGCCAAGCAGTTCCCCGGTGTGGCCCATTTCCATACCGTACGTCTGAACCAGCCTTCAAGTAAGTTCTACAAATCAGACCTGATGCGCAGATTGTGCGACCTTTGGGAAAAACGTGGTTCCGGTATGACCAATATGCACGGTTCCACCGGTGACCTGGTTCTTCTTGGTACCACGACCGACCAGCTTGAGCCTCTGTTCTGGGACCTGACCCATGATCTGAACTGGGATCTTGGTGGTTCCGGTTCCAACCTGCGTACCCCGTCGTGCTGTCTTGGCAGGGCCCGTTGCGAGTTTGCCTGCATGGATACCCAGGCTCTCTGTTACCATCTGACCATGCATTATCAGGATGAGATTCATCGCCCTGCTTTCCCCTACAAGTTCAAATTCAAATTCTCCGGATGCCCGAATGACTGTGTTGCGGCTATTGCCCGTTCCGACTTTGCTGTTATCGGTACCTGGAGAGACGATATCCGGATCGACCAGGCAGCTGTAAAAGGCTACATCAATGGCGAATTCGCTTCCAACGGTGGTGCGCATTCCGGACGTGACTGGGGTAAGTTCAATATCAAGAAGGAAGTCATCGACCTCTGTCCGACCGGATGTATGTGGATGGAAGGTGACACGCTGAAAATTGACAATGGCGAATGTACACGCTGCATGCACTGTATCAACGTTATGCCTCGTGCGCTTCGTCCTGGTAAAGACCAGGGTGCGACCATCTGCGTAGGCGCCAAGGCCCCGATCCTTGACGGCGCCCAGTTTGCCACCATGACCGTTCCTTTTATCAAGGTTGATCCCGAGAACGAGTTCGAGGAAGTTGTTGAAGTTATCGAGAAAGTCTGGGATTGGTGGATGGAAGTCGGCAAGAATCGTGAGCGTGTTGGTGAGACCATCATGCGAGTCGGTCTGCCCACCTTCCTGAAGGTTATGGAAGTTGATATTGTCCCGCAGCATGTGAAAGAGCCGCGATCAAACCCATACGTATTCTGGGGTGAGGATGAAGTCGAAGGCGGATGGGAACGTGATGTCAAGGAATTCCGTAAACGTCACGCTCAGTGATATTTACCTTCAAGGTTTATTGTTTGCTAACTATTAATCAAGTTTAGACAGGATTATACATAAAGGAGGAAATATTATGGGTTACGATCCGGAAAATCCGATGAAAGACAGGATAACTGACATCGGTCCCCCTCATTTTGAGCAGTTTTTCCCGCCGGTTGTTAAGAATAATTATGGCAAATGGCTCTATCACGAGATCACCCAGCCCGGCGTTCTGATGCACAAATCCGAGTCCGGGGACGAATGCTGGACCGTCAGGGTTGCTTCAGCCCGTCTGATCAGTGTTGAGCATATCCGTGAGATCTGTGATATCGCGGATGCACACTGTGACGGTTATTTCCGTTTCACAACCAGGAACAATATTGAGTTCATGGTTGACTCCAAAGCCAAGGTTGAGCCGCTGTTGAAGGATCTGGCCAGCCGTGGCAACAAGTTCCCGGTCGGCGGCACCGGAGCTGGTGTTACCAATATCGTACACACCCAGGGCTGGATGCATTGTCATACCCCTGCAACTGACGCTTCCGGTGTTGTTAAGGCGGTTATGGATGAGGTGTTTGATTACTTCACCAGCATGACTCTGCCTGCCCAGGTACGTATCGCTTTGGCGTGCTGCCTCAATATGTGTGGTGCGGTTCATGCTTCCGACATCGCGATCCTTGGTGTGCATCGTAAACCGCCGATGATTGATCATGATGCCATTACCGGTCTCTGTGAGATCCCGCTTGCCGTAGCCGCATGTCCTCTTGGTGCTATTAAGCCTTCCAAAGAGACCAACAGCGCCGGTGAGGAAGTTAAATCGGTAGCAGTTAAAAATGAGCGCTGCATGTTCTGCGGTAACTGTTACACCATGTGTCCGGCTATGCCTCTGGCAGACCCGGAAGGTGACGGTATTGCGATTCTGGTCGGCGGCAAAGTCTCCAACTCCAGGTCAATGCCTAAATTCTCCAAGCTTGTTATTCCGTTCCTGCCCAATACTCCGCCCCGCTGGCCCGAGACCGTGGCAGCGATCAAGAATATTCTTGAGGTCTATGCCAAGAATGCCCGTAAGTACGAGCGTCTGGGTGAGTGGGCTGAGAGGATTGGCTGGGAGAAATTCTTTGAAGTAACCGGGATTCCGTTTACCATTAAGTCAGTTGATGATTACCGGCTGGCTTACGATACCTGGAGAACCACCACTCAGTTCAAGTTCACCAGCCATATCAAATAAAACTCTACTATAAGGAGTATTACGATGGCTCTCAATAACGACGAACTTAAAGCGGCGATTCTTGATAAAGCGATGACGGCCCCCAAGGCTCAGCTTTACGTCAAGGATTTTTACGCCTGTGATCCTGATGCCAAACCGCGGGCGGTAAAAAATGCCGCCAACGATCTGGTCAAGGAAGGTAAGATGGTTTTCTGGTCAAGCGGCAGTACAACCATGTACTGTGCGAAAGGACGCGCCAAAGACGAAGAGGCGCGTGACGCAGCAGAAGAAAGTAAGTAAGTAGAATCAGTATATATTCAGATAAAAAGCAGGAACCGAACCGGTTCCTGCTTTTTTTATTCCCTTAGAGTGAAGTAGCTGTCTGTTCTTGGTGAACTCGGAAATAATCTGATACTTCAGATTATTTCTCAAGTGCGGCAGCTTTGTCGAGCAGGGCCTGGGCGTGTCTGGTGTGTTTGAAGTTCTTATGAATCGAAGCTGCCATTCGGTATGAATCGGCCGCTTTTTCCAGGTCGCCTTTTTTGCGGTATATTTCGGCGAGGATTTCCAGGGTTTCCACCGACCCTTTCGGGTTGACGAGGGCGCTGTATTCATCAAGCACATCCAGGTATAATTCTATCGCCTTGTCATATCTGCCAGCGTCGTGCATCAGTTTGGCCCTTTTCTTCTCGATGTCGAAAAGACTGAAACGATCGGCATGTTTCTCACAAATCCGGTAGGCCCGGTCGTAATGCTGGAGGGCCATTTCGGTGTCGCCTTTTCCGGCACAGATATCACCAAGCATGTTTGCGGCATTGGCGATCCCGTTCTCGTCATTCTCCTGTTCGAAACCGATCAGGGCATTGTGGAAGGAGTTTGCGGCAAGGGCGTAGTTGTTGTCCTTCATCTGCTCTTTGCCGGCTTCATATTCAAGCCGGGCGGCGCTTTTTTCCTCATTTTCAGATTGTTCGCTCTGCTTTTCCGGATTATTCATCTGCTGTCACTCTCTGGTTGTCGATTTTAGATAATGCTTCCCTGGCAAGGCCCGAGATGGAATAACTCCGGGGCTCACCTCCCTCGTAGATGGTGATGACCGTCTCGTCATCAAGGAGTTTCTCTATTCCGCTGCGGGTTTCTTCCGCAAGAATTCTGCCGAAAAGTCTGATCGCCTGCCCCCTGGTTAGAGGATCGGGATGTTCAACGAAAGAGAACAGGCTGTAAAATGGAGTGTTGCGGACCAGGTCCGGCCTGGTTGCCGCGATCTCGCCAAGGGCCCATAAAACGGTGGCCCTTGAATCGTCGGTGCCTCTGAACATCAGCAGGTGACGGGTAAAGCCGCCATATATGTCCGAGCGGGCTGCAATGATCGCCCCAACGGTTTCAAGGAGCCCCCAGTGGGTCGCGGCCGAATCGGAACACGCTTCATACATTCGATGGAGCATGTCGCTGACCGCTCCGGGTTTGCGGGTAGACAATCGCCGGCAGACCTGGCCGATGAGATGCGCGTATTCCCAGCGTTTTTTTTCGTCGGGACTGTAGAGGAGGCGCTGCAGGTAACGCAGGGTTTTCAGGTCGTCAAAGGCCAGATCGACAAGGGTGTCAATGTCTTGTTGGTCGGCAAGTTCCGCCACCTGTTTTTTGTCGGCCTTCCGCCGTTTCCTTTTAGGATCCCGCTTTGGCTCCATCTCCGGAATATTCAAATTTGAAACCGGAAGTGTTCGGCTGTCTTTGTCTTTTTTTTCCAGGTCGAGTTTTTGGACAAGTTCTGCATAATCTTTGCTCAGTCGGATAAAATAGAGAACCCCTTTGATCTTCCTGCCGTCCAGATTGCCGAGTTCGACTACCTGGTGGGTCTGTTCATCATATTTGTCCAGGCGTCCCGAGAGGTAATCATCATCCGGCATCAATTCCCAGGCAAGGTCCCAGTTGTCATTGCAGGCATGAACCAGGCATTCGACCATGGCCGCGCCGACATTGAAACCGGTGGGATCGCAGGTGTAGACTGCCCCGCACTGACAGGTGCCGGTGGTGAACTCGTCCATCTTTCTCTGCAAGGGCTCCTGCGGTTTGTCAACGTTCTGTCCGCAGAATGGACACCACGGGAGGACCTTTATGTTGGCGCCTTTAGCCATGATTAAAGTTCTTGGGTGATTGCGGCGATAAAACGCGGATCAACCGGATAGCCAAGTTCTTTAGCCCGGTCGGCAGCGGTTTTTGCTCCCTGAAAATCCCTGGTATAAAAAAGGGCGACCGCGAGATTGTTCTGAGCCAGGGGGAAATCCGGCTCGATTTTGATGCTCTCTTTTGCGGCCTTCAGGGCATCTTCGAAATTCCCGGCCATGATCTGTGCTGTCGCAAGGCCGGTCCAGGCTGTGACGAGCTTCGGATCTCTGGTAACGGCCCTGGTATAGGCCTCGATGGATTTCTCAGCATCTCCTTTCTGCCACCAGATCATTCCCATATTGGTGTGGGCCTGGGCCGATTCAGGGTTGATCCGGAGGGCCATTTCATTGGCGGTCATTGCTTTATCCAGGTCCCCGCTCTCAAAATGAATGGCCCCGGTGTTGATATGGGCCTCAACGGAATGAGGGTCGAGTTTGATGCATTCCTCAAGTTTTTTCAGGGCGTCAGTGTTTCTGCCGGCTTTACGATAGACAACTGCCAGATGGTGGTGGGCAACTACGTTGTCCGGCAGCTCCTGGCATTTTGCTTCCAGTTCGGCGATCACTTGTGAGAGATCAGGGCTTTTTTCAGTGTCAGACATGTTTCTTCCTCATTTATATGTTAAAAAGTTGCCGGATGATGATCGGGATAGTTCTAACCGGCAAGCAAAATGGCCTGTTTTCTATAGTTGTGTGTTGTTGATTGTAGCCTGAGACGAATGTATATTTGTAAGCATCTGCAGGTTCATTGGCAAGGCTCCGAAACTAACATAATGGCCTGATATAGTCAAAATCTTTGAAGTGTGGGTTGATCTGGATTAGTGTCCCTTGTCAGGAGTGAAAATTGAGACAGCATGTGAGATACGGGAACGGGAAATGATGGGAAATAATCAGGCGCATATTTCAGAGACACCTGCAGCCGGCGCAGTCATTGCCGGCTTGAGCGGTGGTTCCGGCAAAAGCGTGGTGGCGGTTGGCGCCGTTGCCGCGCTCGCCCGCAGAGGGCATACGGTCATGGCTTTCAAGAAGGGGCCCGATTACATTGACAGCGGCTGGCTTGGTCTTGCCGCAGGTCGCCCCTGCTTCAACCTTGATCCTTATCTGATGAAGAGAGAGGTGCTCCTCAATTCCTTTTATACACAAAGTTGCCTTGCAGAGTATGTGCTCGTGGAGGGCAATCGCGGTCTTTTCGACGGGGTTGACCTGGAAGGGGCCTACAGTACCGCGGAACTCGCGTTTTTCCTGAAACTGCCGGTGATTCTGGTGGTTGACTGCACCAAGACGACGAGAACCGTGGCCGCTCTGGTGGCCGGATGTCAACGGTTCGACCGGCGGATCGAGATCCGGGGCGTCGTATTGAACCGGGTCGGTACCAGCAGGCATGAAAGTATTGTCCGCCGCTCCGTTGAACATTACACGGGGATACCGGTCCTGGGCGCGTTCCCCCGGTCCCGGGAGGATGTTTTTCCCCAGCGGCATCTGGGAATTACTCCCGGCCCCGAGCATGCCGATGCCGGGGTAGCCGTTGCCACCCTGGCGGACCGGGCCGAGAAATTTCTTGATCTCGGTAAGCTCATGCAAATGATGGCGCCGGTGTCCTGCCCTGAAGGGTCGTCGGCAGGGATCACTCCACCCTTTGCAAAAACAGGCAAAGGGGATGGTCTGAAGATTGGTCTCATCCGGGACGAAGCCTTTCAGTTTTATTACCAGGAGAATCTGGACGCCCTGCAAAACCTCGGGGTTGAACTGATAGAAATAAACGCCATCACGGAAAAGAAATTACCGGAAATTGATGCCCTTTACATCGGCGGTGGATTTCCGGAAACCAGCGCTCGCGCCTTGTCTGAGAACATGTCGTTCCTTGCCTCGCTCAGGGAGATGGTTGAGAAGGGGCTGCCGGTCTATGCGGAATGCGGCGGGTTGATTTTTCTTGGCCGCAGTATCAGCCTGGAGGGGGAGAAGTTTACCCTGGCCGGAATCTTTCCAGTGGATTTTACCCTGGAACGGAAACCCCAGGCCCATGGTTATACTGATCTGGTGGTTACCGCGGACAACCCCTTTTACCCCCTGGGCACGGAGATCAGCGGTCACGAATTCCGTTACAGTAAAGTCGTTGACTGGGAAGGAAAATCCGATACTCTTGCCTGCCGGATGGACAGAGGCGTCGGCTTTGCCGAAAAGCGGGATGGGCTCGTTTACAAAAACGTCTTTGCCCTGTACACGCACGTCCACTCCTTGGGCACCCCGGAGTGGGCGCCGGGAATGGTGCAGGCGGCCAGAAAATTTAAAGACCGGCCGAGCTGAGACTATTTCAGAATCTAACCTTTTATACCCCTGAAACATTGTGAAGGATTTTTCCCGTACAAAACACCCTGATCTCCCCACAGACATATTAAGGATTTCCTGAATCCGTGACGGCTCCGCGCGATTAATCAGCTCAAGTGGTTATAATTACGTAAAAAACAATTTCTTCGCTGCGGGGGCAGACATTCACCCGCAGCCCTGCGGGGCGCCCGAGATCGGCACATCCGGAGTCTTCCTGCGGTCGCTTACCTGCTTCGTTGCCGACTCGTTGATATACCATATGTATTATCAACATCGTCGTCGCCTCGAAGGTCTCGCCGGCTCGCTATCTGCATCTGTGCCGCTCTCGAACGCTCACGGATTCAGGGATTTAATAACTTGTGGTTTGATTCCCTACCCCATGGGCGGAAAATGTTTTTTGGGATACCCCACTGCTCTGCGGCTGGGCAGTTTGTTTTCGGTTTGGCATTCAGTTGTAAGTCCATTACGCATAAACACTGTTGGATAGTCCGGGGGAAATTCGGGGTGCCTCCAAATTTTAGCGAAGCACGAAAAAGCAAATACTTATTATTTCATCTGATACTTAAGGAGACCAGAGAAAAAGATTTTATGAAGATTTATTACTCTGTCGTGCAGGGAGGGGTGCCATGGTTTTATGGTCTCCGTCAGCCACCCGGCTCGCCCGGGTGACGGGGTGGCGGGTGGCTGATTGGATTAACTTCCTGTTTTAAGGTTGTTCATAATATTTGTGCGGGCCAAAATCCCTCTTGCTAAACAACTCTGAAGGAGGTTAAATGCGCCGTTTTTCGCCCGGACCGGCGAAATAGTTCGACGGTCATCCCGCGAAAGACGATTTCGGAAGGCTCGCAATGGCTGAGCCGATGAAGGAGGAGCAAGGTGAAGCGGTTAGTGGCAATTCTGGTGAGTTTGGTCATGGTGGTGTCGTTGGCAGCTTGTGATAAACAGCCGGTGGCGGAGATTGAGGCTGCCAAGGCATCGTTGGAGGCAGCAGCAAGCGATGGCTCAGAGGTGTTTGTGGCCGAGGACTTCAGGAAGGTCAATGAGGCGATGGCCGCAGCCATGGACGAGGTGAAGGTCCAGGATGGCAAAATGTTCAAAAATTACGATAAGGCCAACGAAATGCTGGCCGGAGTAATGGCGGAAGCCCAGACGGTTAAGGCCAAGGCCATTGCCGAGCGGGAACGTTTGCGGCTGCAGTCTGTTGCCGATTTGGAGTCGGCTCGGACTGCCGTGGTTTCAACCAGGGAGTTGTTGAACCAGGCGCCTGCCGGCAAGGGTTCTGCTGCGGACATTATGGTAATGAAGGCTGACCTGTCTGGTCTGGAAGCGACCGTGGTCGAAATTCAGGCCATGGTGACGGCGGGTGATTACAGCGAGGCTTCAGAGCGTGCCCTGTCGGTAAAAGAGAAGGCTGGCGCTATTTCGACCGAGATCGAAGCTGCCCTGGCCAAGAAACTTGCGGCCCAGGGAAAAGCCAAGAAAAAATAAGTAGTTGCTGTCGGTTGTTGTGTAAAAACAGGGGCGGAGGTGATGGCTTGCCGGCACCTTGCGCCCCTGTAATTTTTTCAGATCAAGGATCTGCCGCCGTTCATGACGAGCGGCGTGGAGGTCGACTTCTCATGGCGAGACAAATTGCCTGAATCCATGTGCTTGCCGAAGCTGCGATCGGCGCTTTTCATCGTTCTTTTTTTGGCCGGTATTCAGGGATGCGGGGTTCGTGTGGAACCCGCCGAGGTCCGTCTGCTTTTGCAGCAGCAGGAGGAACTGCGCGGGGCCGGAGCATTGCATTATGTTCCGGTGGAGTATCAGTTATACCAGGAGGCGGAAGCCAGGGCCCGGGCCCTTCTGGAGAGGGAGCGGCAACGGTTGGCCTGGTTCAGGAACTATCAGCCGGTTGCTGAGGCTTATCGGTTGGTGCTGGACCAGGGGAGAGAGCTGGCTTTAAAGATTGGGAAGACGCGGCAGCGGCAGGCGGCTCTGATCGCCGGCCGTCACCAGGAACTTACGGTGCGTCTGGTCCTGCTGCGAGAACTCTCGGAACTGCTCAAGGATCGCCGATTGGCGCTGCCGGGGCTGGTGCGTATGGAGATCGGCCTTGAAAAGTCCGCCCGCCAGGTGGAGAGTGGCCGAGGGGAGGAAGCGGTGGCCTCTCTAGGCCAGATTGCCGAGGAGCTGGACGAGGTGGTTGCCGGGATACGCCCGGTTCTGGCTCGATATGCCGGGCGGGAGGAAATCGGGCAATGGCGCAGACAAATTGCCGCAATGCTCGAGGAGTCACGGCGGAGCGGAAGGTCGCTGCTGGTGGTCAGCAAGGCCGAGCGGCAATTGACCTGGTATCGCGGTGGCCGGCAGATGCGGACCTATGATGCTGGTCTCGGTTTCCGGTTTCTCAGCGCAAAACTCCACAGCGGGGATCAGGCAACCCCCGAAGGAGTTTACCGGGTGGTGCGCAAACTTCCTTACAGTAAATTTTTCAAGGCCCTGCTGATCGATTATCCGAACGGTGAAGACCGGCGCCGCTACAAGGCAGCCAGGCAGCGGGGAGAGATCCCGGAAGGGGCGGGGATCGGCGGGCAGATAGAGATTCACGGCGGGGGACGGGAGGGGATGACCGAAGGCTGTGTGGCCCTGGACAACCAGGAGTTGGCCGAACTCTATGGGCAGATTGAAGTAGATACTCCGGTAATTATTGTCGGTACCACTGATTATGATAATCCGATTGCAATGGCTCTGGCTCGTCTTCGCTAGGCTGGGAGCGGCTTCTCGCTCCAGTCGGGCTCTGCGTTCCGACCTTGGGCGCCGGGACCAGATCTGGTGCATCATGGTTCTGGTCGCTGCACTGACCCTGGCCGGTCTGCTTGGCTTGCGCCTGCTGTCGGCCGCCCGGGTTGGTTCAAAGCCGGTGATCCAGGTCAAGTCGACTTCGCCAAAAGTGAAGGTGCAACTCGGCCGCTCCGGCGCGGAACCCTCGCTTACCGACCTGCAGGCGGCCAATAAGGCACTGGAGCTGCAGCTGCGGCGACTGGCTCCGAGCGGACTCAACCTGGTCATCGACACTGCAGGAAACCGGGTTATTCTGCGCCGGGGAGAAAATACCGAGGCCGAGATGGTTGCCTCCTGCGGCAGTGGCAATGTTCTGGTTGATCCCCGGGGCGGGCGGAGCTGGACTTTCGATACTCCGCGCGGCCAGTTCTCGATCCAGTCCAGGCTGACCAAGCCGGTCTGGATGAAACCGGACTGGGCTTTCATCGAGGAAGGGCTGGAAATTCCGACCGATCCGGCACAACGGGCCGAGGCGGGAATGATGGGTGAGTACGCTCTGGGGCTGGGCCAGGGGTACTTCATCCACGGAACCCTCTACACCAGGATGCTGGGCCGCAACGTCTCACACGGCTGTGTCCGCCTTGGCGACCGCGACCTGGAGCGCCTCTACCGCGATCTGCCGCTTGGCACCCGGGTGATGATCTTCTGATGCGCCTTTTCCCGTTAACCATCTTGCTCTTTCTCCTGGCCGGGCCGGTGGTGGCCGATGAACGCGGCGACCTGCGGGACGAGAACCTGCGACTCAAGGCCGAGCTCAAGCTGGCCCGGACCGACAAGCTCTACCTGCTCATCGATCTCCGGAGTTCGGTGATTCTCATTAAAGCCGGCGGCAGCACGATCCGGCGCTTGCCGATCAGCCGCAGTGTGGTTCATGGTGAGCCGGAGCGGGCTAAAGTGCGGCGGTTGGTGGCCAAGAAGAGCTTCTTTGCGGTGCGGCGGCCGATGGTGCCCATCGTCGGTCCTGACCAGGAGTCGGCTCTTGTCGGAACAACCCTCCCGGAGATTCTGGAGTTGACCGAAATGCCGGATAATTACCGTCTGCTGCTGGATGACGGCACCAGCCTGGTGATCGAACCGGCCACGGTTGACTGGCGCGGCAGGGCAGGGTTGGTCTGGTCCGGCGGAGTCGGGATCCTGCGGCGGACCCTGCGTCACCTCTGGCCCTGGACCCCGGCTGCGAAGAATGGTGAAATAGTGCTCGGCCTCACCGGGTCCGATGCCCGCCAACTTTATTGGTCTTTCGACCTGGGGACCCCATGCCTGTTTAAACTCCCGGCCGGTTGATCTTCGATAGACGATGCCCGCCTACTGATGTGGAAAATCACAGGGAGCCTCAATTTTTTAGCTGGTTACCACCCAATTTCAGCCATTGACTCTTCGACAAGCTCAGAGTGAACGGAATTACTATTTTACCGCTCATCCTGAGCTTGTCGAAGGTGGGTTCGACTGAAGTTCCATTCCATACAGATATATCAATAAGCCAATAATATCAAACACTTATCTTGTTGGACAGCAAACGGGCTGAATTTCAGTGGTAATCAATATTTTTTATAGCTGCCGTCTCGATAATTACAGGTATTCTGTGCTACTGGAGGGGGTTTCTCCTGGCTTCTGACTCCTGGCTACTTGTGGAACACGTGCAATAACAAATCGCCGAAACCCCTTTGTTTCACCCTTCGGGTATAAGTCTCGATGTCTCGCAAGCTCGCTTATCGGTGCGAGTAGGCCAGCTGCTCAACTCAGCTTTATCGGGAGATTAGCCAAACTCGGAAAGTTGTGGTGGTGATTATTAGGCAGTGAATGAAAATTTGCGCGCGTTTTATTCGTGATTTTCGAGCTGTTTTACGCTGAATGCTGTCCGTAGTTTTGATTTTGGTCAGATATTCAGCTGTAAGTCCATTACGCATAAACACTGTTATGTGATTCGGAGGGTAAATTCTGGGTCGCCTCCAAATTTTAGCAAAGCACGAAAAGGAAATCCTTATTATCTCACCCACCGGGAGAGAAACTCTCAGGCCTGAGGGTAGGTTCCGAAAACCTTGGTTTCAATCCGCTTTTGGGTTGCGCCGTCCGGTTCAGGGGCAGCCCAGTCGATGAATTGTTCGAGGACCCTGCTGAAATCGCCATTGTCTTTTTTGCACTTGTCACAGATGCTGTCTGCCTGGTCCCGGTAAATAACGACCTTGCTGGCCGGTTCGCCGGTCTTGTCCACGGCGGCCATTTTCTTGCAACCGCATTCCAACCGGATCACTGCGACGCCGATTCCGTCCGGGCTGCCTTCCATGATTCCGGCAATCATGGCCAGTTCGTTTTTCTGGGCGACCAGTTTTGAGGATGGTTTTGAGACTTTGGCTTTCTTTTTGATTTTCATCCGCTTCACCAGAACTTTTTGTATCGATCAGGTTCTCCGTCATGACCGGTATGGTTATTATTTAAAAATGCGAGTCGCACTCTATAACAACCGCAAAATGAGGTCAACACCTACCTTGGAAATATGGGCAAGGGAGCTGTGGTGTCATTGTAACATTTCGGAATCCTCGCATTGTCTGTTGTTGAGAGCGCAATGAACCGATTCTTTGGTCTTGTATGAAAAAATCCGCAGGAGGGTCAAACTTTGCGGTTCCGTTTGTCGATTTTTCTCTGGTTGGCCGGGAAGCTTAGAACTTATTGTGATGTGTCTTTTTTTCATTGACAAAAAAACGGAGGTGAAATAGAAGGTAATTTCTATTGTTAAAGGGCCGGCTCGCAGTAACTTTTCCGGTCGGGCCACATCAGCGATAATATACTGAAATCATTAATAATTTTTACGGAGGATCTAATATGTATCAGGTAGAAGTCGACAAAGACAAATGCAATGGCGATGAAGAATGTGTTAATGCCTGTCCCGCACAGGTTTTCGAGATGGAAGATGGCAAGTCGGAGCCGGTCAACATGGATGAGTGTCTTGGTTGCGAGACCTGCATCGAGGTTTGCCCGGAAGGCGCCATTACCGTAACCGAGGTTTAAAGCTTAAGTTGAGCAGCTTGTCTGCTCGTACGAAACTTATCCCCGAAGGGTGCAAAGCTTAAGTTGAGCTGCTTGTCTGCTCGTACGAAACTTATCCCCGAAGGGTGCAAGAACGGTTACGGAAAATTTCCGGAATGGAAATTCGGGCCTGTTTTCACTTCACTGTGAAGACGGGCCCATTTTTTTAGGGGCCGTAAATACTGCCATTACCGCTGTGCCATTCCCTGTACGTCCCCTTATGCCGGTGCCGCGCAGGAGTTTGACGGTTATTTGTTGAAATTGGCTTATCGGTTGGCAGATTTTTTTCCGGTTCTGGAATATTTCTTCTCTTTTCCCGGATATCTTGCAATAGGCTCCCTTTGTAGTAAAACAGAGAGGGGAGAATTTTATGAATCGTTTCAAGCCCAACGCTTCGGTGAAAACCCGGATCCTTCTGGCGGCCCTGCTCTGGAGCCTGATCGGGATGATGCTGATGGTCCGTGGTTTTTTCGGGATCAGCGGGTCCGGCCTGGAGTGGCTTTTTCCGGCGGCTGTTTTGATCGGTCTTGTAAAGTCAGGTCTGGTGCTCGACCGGGTGGCCGAGAAAAACATGCTCAGAATTCTTGAGAAAGGTGAAAATCAATGTCTGGGCGGAATCTATTCATGGCGGACCTGGATGCTGGTTCTGGCGATGATCCTCTTCGGCCGGTTACTCAGGGCATCTTCTTTGCCGCTGTGGTTTATCGGGGTGGTCTATTTTACCGTGGGCTTCAGTCTTTTCTGGTCAAGCCGGAAGGTGTGGTCGGTCCTCTCCGGAAGCTCGAAATCTCCTCTGAACAGCTGATAAGATGATGGCAGAAGTCACCCCTTCAGGATCCTGGAACAGGATCGAAATCAATCTGGAAAATCTCCAGGCCAATTACCGTAATCTCAGCAATCTTGCAGGGCCCGATGCACGGGTGATGCCGGTGGTGAAATCGGATGCATATGGTCACGGACTGGTTGAGGTTGCTGCCGCTCTTGCAGATATCGGGGCTTCTGTGTTCGGGGTTGCGGAAACCGAAGAAGGGGTGCGGTTGCGCAAGGCGGGGATTGAAGGAGAGATCATCGTTCTGCTCGGTGCGATGGCTGAAAATTTTTCCGAAATTATCAGATATGCCCTTGCCCCGGTGGTGTATGATCTCGCGATGATCAAAGAACTCTCCGCCAGGGCGGAGAAGGAAGGCAAAAAGGTTCCGGTTCACCTGAAGATCGATACCGGGATGGGGCGGCTCGGGATCATGCCCGACGAGGTGGATGAATATCTTGAGCTTTTTTCAGAGCTGGCTGGCGTGGAGCTTGCGGGGGTGCTGAGTCATTTTCCGATGGCGGACTCATCAGACCAGTCGGCCACCGATACGCAGACGGCGGTATTCTCACAGCTTGTGAAGAAAATTCATGAGCGTTTTGCCGGCAGTGTATCTCATATTGCCAACTCTGCCGCCGCCATCAGGAATCCCGGCAGCCGTCTTAACATGATCCGGCCCGGGATCGCATTGTACGGCTGTTGCCCTTCGGCCGGCAGCGATTTCTGTTCCGGGATCACCCTGCAGCCGGTAATGTCTTTCAAAACAAGGGTGATCCAGGTCAAGGAGGTCCCGGCGGGATATGGTGTCAGTTACGGGCATCAATTCACCACAACCCGACCGACCAGACTTGCCGTATTGCCGGTCGGGTATGACGACGGCTATCTGCGGCGATTGTCCGGCCGGGCAGAAGTTCTGATCGGCGGGAAGAGGGTCCCGGTGGTGGGCCGGATATGCATGAATGCCTGCATGGCTGATATCACCGATCTCGACCGGGTGCAGGCCGGAGACGAAGTTGTCCTGATGGGCAGGCAGGGACTGGAGGAGATCAGCGCCGATGAAATAGCGGGCTGGCTCGAAACCATCAGTTACGAAGTTCTCTGCACCTTCGGCGGCAGCAATCACAGGTTTTATGTTTGATCTTGGGAAGAAATAGATTTTGCCGGTCTCGTAAAAAGCCACGAGATGGACGGACGGTGCCATTTAACAGGTTGATTTAATGTTGGCTCATCTGGACGCAGACGACTTTTTATGAATTCATCAATTTTCGCGGAAATAGACAGATGATCAGAAAACGTTTGAAAGAAATACTTGATCAATGCTTCAACGACGGGGTTGTTCAGGGGTTATGGTCGGCGGAAGCGGACGGCGGTTATTCCGTTGAAGCGCCCCGCCAGGCGTCCCATGGTGATTATGCCACCAACATGGCAATGGTCATTGCCGGGCGGGAAAAGAAAAATCCGCGGGAGATCGCAGCCAGGCTGGTCGGGATGGTGGCGAAGCATGATGAGCTGATCAGCCGTGCCGAGATCGCCGGACCGGGATTTGTCAATTTTGTGATCAATCCCAGGGTGTGGCAGGCGGTGCTGCCGGAAGTCTGCCGGCAGAATGAGAAATTCGGACTCAGCGAGGAAGGCAAAGGCCGCAAGGTCATGGTCGAATTCGTCAGCGCCAATCCGACCGGGCCGTTAAGTGTCGGTCATGGCCGGCAGGCGGTTCTTGGCGATGCCATTGCCAGGCTCCTTTCCGCCACCGGACACGTGGTGACCCGCGAGTATTACTATAACGATGCCGGCCGCCAGATGCGGGTTCTCGGCGAATCAACGCGGGCCAGGTATCTTGAGCAGCTCGGCCTTGAATCTGAATTCCCCGAGGATGGATATCAGGGAGAATATATCCGGGAAATCGCCGATTCAATGATCCGGGAATCCGGTGACAGCCTCAAGGACGTGACAGATTTCACCCCCTTCAAGGAGAAGGCGGAGCAGGCAATTTTTGCCGATATCAACGGGACCCTCACCCGTCTCGGGATCAAATTCGACAACTACTTCAACGAACACACCCTCTATGATGACGGATTGATCGATGATGTCGTCGCGACCTTGCGGAACAAGGGACTGGTCTATGACCAGGACGGCGCGGTCTGGTTCAAAACCACCGAGTTCGGCCATGATCAGGACCGGGTGATCATCAAGAGTACCGGGGAACCCACCTACCGGCTGCCCGATATTGCGTATCATCGGGAAAAATTCAGGCGCGGTTTTGACTGGATGGTCAATATCTTCGGCTCGGATCACATCGCCACCGTCCCCGACGTTCTGGCCGGGGTGGAGGCGCTTGGCTATGATCCGCAGAAGGTGACGGTGGTGCTCCACCAGTTCGTGACCCTGATGCGGGAGGGCAAGCAGGTGAAAATGTCGACCCGCAAGGCCAATTTTATCACGGTGGATGAGCTGGTCGACGAGGTCGGGGTCGATGTGGTCCGGTTCTTTTTCCTGATGCGTAAAGCCGACAGCCAGCTTGAGTTCGACCTTGACCTGGCCACCCAGCAGAGCCAGGAGAACCCGGTGTATTACATGCAGTATGGCCACGCGAGGCTTGCGAGTATCAACAAGAAAGCTGTGGAAAAGGGGGTCGAACGGGGGGATATCGATGGTGCGGACCTGCAGCTTCTGGTGGAACCGGAGGAGTTGGCTCTGCTGAAGTCAATGGCGGGCTGGCCGGAACTGGTCAGAAGCGCTGCCATGGACCTGGAACCCCATCGGGTGATTTTTTATATGCAGGACCTGGCGGCGCAGTTCCACAGTTATTACAATAAGCACCGGATACTCTCCGAGGATCTTGAACTTTCCAAGGCCAGACTCTGGCTGGCGGAGGGACTTAAAATCATTCTGCGCAACGGCCTGCACCTTATCGGGGTCGGCGCTCCTGAATCCATGTGAGGTTGGGTATGCCCCCCACTGACCGGAAAAAGAAATTTTCAGTACAATTTGAACTGTCGCTGAAGGGGTTGCTCGGTGCCGGCATCGTCTGCCTCTGTATTTTTCTCTGGATGTTTCTCCTGGGGGTCTGGGCCGGCCAGACAATCCTCAGCTCTCCTCCCGGCCCGGAGATGGCGGCGAAAAAAGTACCGATCAAAAAGAAAACCCTGGTGACTCCTGCCGCAGAACCTGCGCCTGAAAAAGCGGCGGTGGTGTTGATGCAGGACAAGGAAGTTGCCTCTCCTCCGGCAAAGGAGAAGGTCAGAAACCGCCCTGAACCTGAAGAAGACCCCTCTTTCTTTTCGGTCCAGGTGGCTGCTTTCAAGGATGGAAAACTCGCCGGGAAGGCAGTTGCCGACTGGCGGACCAAGGGATATGATGCTTTTTCCCGGGCGCCGGAGGGAGGGGGGGATTCTTTCACCCGGGTATACATCGGCAGGTTTGATAAAATGGATGCGGCCAAGGAGTACGCAGAGATGCTCAAAAAAAAGGAAAAGCAGAAGCCGTTTATCGCGCTGGTCCCCGAAAACAGATAAAGCTTCGATTGAGCAGCTTGTCTGCTCGTACCGATTAGTTAAGTTAAGCAGCTTTATGCCCCTGGGCGAAAGCGAGCTTGCGAGACATCAAGATGGATACCCAAAGGGTGAAAGTGGGTTTTTAGTCAGTCCCGGTCATGGTGTCTCTCCTTGACCTGCACTGTCCCCTGCAGTATGTTAGACGCCCGATATGTAAGTAGAATAAAATAACGATCTGCCGGAATGAGCCTGTTTGCAGATCCTGACGTTGAACATATAATCCCTGCGGCTCAAATTATATTTGCATGCCCCGGGGAACTTTAATTTTCAGGAGTGTTCCGCTTATGATCCGTAATGCCAGAATGGAGGATGTCAAGGCCATCTACAAGCTTCTCCAGCATTTCTCGGACAAAGGTCTGCTGCTTGGCCGTTCTTTGAGCTCCCTCTATGACCAGTTGCGGGATTTTGTCATTTATGTCGATCCTGCGCAGGAGGCGGGAGGGGTGCTCGGCGCCTGCGCCCTGCACGTCTGCTGGGAGAATCTGGCGGAGATCAGGTCGCTCGCGGTCGTCGAAGGGAGTCAGCGAAAGGGGATCGGCAGGGCGCTGGTCAAGACATGCCTGGAAGAGGCGGACAGTTTTGGAATCAGCAGGGTTTTCACCCTGACCTACCAGCCGCAGTTTTTTGCCGCCATGGGTTTCAGGAAGATAGATAAGGGAGAATTGCCTCACAAGGTCTGGAGTGATTGTATCCAGTGCCCAAAATTCCCTGATTGTAACGAAGAAGCGATGATCTGGGAAAGATAAACGGGAGTTTCAGATAATGATTGGAAGTTTGCTCACAAAGGTGTTCGGCAGCAAGAATGAAAGGGTCCTGAAATCTCTAAGGCCCATGGTCGATGCGATCAATGCCCTGGAAGGGGAGATTCAGAAACTGGACGACCACCGGCTGGTCGCCAAAACCGTTGAGTTCAAGGAACGGATCGGGAAGGGCGAGTCTCTTGATGCGCTGCTGGTCGAAGCCTTTGCCGTGGTTCGGGAGGCGGCGAGAAGAACGGTCGATATGCGTCCCTTCGATGTCCAGCTTATTGGCGGGATGGTTCTTCATCAGGGCAAGATTGCCGAAATGAAGACCGGTGAGGGGAAGACCCTGGTCGCGACCATGCCGGTCTATCTGAATGCTCTTACCGGCCGTGGCGCTCACGTGGTGACGGTGAATGACTATTTGGCCAGCCGCGATGCGGAATGGATGAGCAAGGTGTACTCCTTTCTCGGGCTCACCACCGGAGTGATCGTCCACGACATGTCCGATGCTGACCGCAGGGCGGCCTACGCCTGCGATATCACCTACGGCACCAATAATGAATTCGGCTTTGACTATCTGCGCGACAACATGAAATTCGCCAAGGAAGATTTCTGTCAGCGCGATTACCATTTTGCCATTGTTGATGAGGTCGATTCCATCCTGATCGACGAAGCGAGGACCCCGCTGATCATTTCCGGCCCGGCGGATATGTCTACCGAGCTCTACCAGCGGGTCGACCGGTTTACGCCCAGTTTCAAGAAAGATATTCACTACACCCTTGATGAAAAGAGCCGCTCGATCGCCATGACCGAAGAAGGGGTGGCTCTCGGTGAGAAACTGCTGGGGGTCGATAACCTGTATGATCCGAAGAATATCGAATGGCTGCATCATCTGAACCAGTCCCTGAAGGCGCATTATGTCTTTACCCGTGATGTTGATTATCTGGTGCGGGATGGCGAGGTCCTGATCGTCGACGAATTCACCGGTCGCGCTCTTGCCGGCCGCCGCTACAGCGATGGTCTGCACCAGGCGCTTGAGGCAAAGGAAAAGGTCAAGGTTGAAAAAGAAAACCAGACTCTCGCCTCGATCACCTTCCAGAACTATTTCCGGATGTATGAAAAGCTTGCCGGGATGACCGGTACTGCCGATACCGAAGCCGTTGAGTTCAAAAAGATTTACAACCTCGACGTGGTGATCATGCCGACCCACAACACCATGATCAGGGAAGATTATGCGGATGTGATCTATAAGAACCGAAACGCCAAGTACCGGGCCATAATCCGTGAAATCAAGGCGTTGCACGAGCAGCAGCGGCCGGTTCTGGTGGGCACCATCAGTATCGATGTTTCCGAGAAGATCTCCGCCATGCTGAAGAAGGCCGGGATTCCCCATTCCGTTCTCAATGCCAAGCAGCATGAAAAAGAAGCGGAAATTATCGCCGAAGCCGGCCAGAAAGGCAAGGTGACCATCGCCACCAACATGGCCGGGCGCGGCACCGACATCAAGCTTGGCGCCGGAGTGGCGGACCTGGGGGGGTTGCATATTCTCGGGACCAGCCGGCACGAATCCCGCCGGATCGACAACCAGCTTCGCGGCCGGGCAGGACGCCAGGGCGATGCCGGGTCCTCCCGTTTCTACCTCTCGCTTGAGGATGATCTGCTCCGGATTTTCGGTTCCGATCGGATTTCCGGAATCATGGAAAAACTGGGCATGGAAGAAGATGAGCCCATCGAGCACAACATGATCAGCAAGGCCATCGAGAACGCCCAGCGTAAGGTCGAAGGGCACAACTTCGATATCCGGAAGCATCTTCTGGAATACGATGATGTCATGAACAAGCAGCGTGAAGTGATTTATGAGCAACGGCGCAAGGTCCTGGTCAGTGAAAGCATCGAGGAGATCATTCAGGACATGCTCGCCGATATGGCCGACCTGGTGGTTGCCGATGTGGCGGATCCCAAGCTGCATTCCCCGGAGTGGGACTGGGATGGCCTCGGTGAGCGGCTGGCGAAAGGTTTTGGCCTGGAGCCGGTTTTCACCGAGGACGAAAAAGCCGATTTGACTCCCGGCAAACTGGCGGACCGGGTCCAGGAAATCCTCCAGGAGGGATACAAAAAGAAGGAGGCCGAAAACGGTTCTGAAACCATGCGTCATCTGGAAAAGCTGGTGCTTCTGCAGGTGATCGACCAACACTGGAAGGAACATCTCCTGAACATGGACCATCTGAAAGAGGGTATCGGTCTCAGGGGATACGGCCAGAAAAACCCGCTGATTGAATACAAGCGGGAAGGTTTCGGGATGTTTTCCGAACTCATGGAAACCATCAAGACCCAGACCTTGAACCACCTCTTTCTGATCAAGCTGGTCCAGGAAGACGAGGTGGAGAGGCTGGCCCGTGAGCAGCGTGAGAAAAAGCAGGAGATGGAATTGAGCCGGGGTGAGAGTCCCAAGGAACGGACGCCGGTTCGCAGGGAAGGTGAAAAGGTTGGTCGCAACGCCCTGTGTCCTTGCGGCAGCGGCAAGAAATACAAGAAATGCTGCGGTCAGGCAGTTTGATCCATTAAAACTCAGAAGAGCAAAAAGAAATGTCCAGCGAACTTTCCATCCAGGGCTTCAAGTCGGCTGCGGTGAAATCAGGAATCAGGGGCAGGGACCGTCTCGATCTGGGCCTGATCTTTTCCGAGGTTCCTGCGGTTGCCGCCGGAGTATTTACCACCAGCCTGGTCAAAGCCGCCCCGGTCCTTCTCGATATGGAAAGGCTTGCCGACCTGAAAGCCCGGGCAATCCTGGTCAACTCAGGCATCGCCAATGCCTGCACCGGTCAGCCGGGGATCTCTTCGGCCAGGAAGACGGCTGCCATGGTTGCCGAAGCGCTTTCCCTTGCCGAGGAAGATGTGCTGGTCGCCTCAACCGGGGTGATTGGTGAGCACCTTGAAATGGATTGCTTTTCCAGAGGGGTGCCGAAACTCGTGGAAAAGCTTTCGGCAGACGGACTCACCAGTGTCTCGCTGGCGATTATGACCACCGATACCGT